>CAUPZU010000024.1:0-49949 GCA_963516025.1 Acinetobacter lwoffii | reverse complement strand
TTTATGGCTACCTTTATAGGGTTAATTATGAACAGTAAATGTCAACAGACCCTAAGTTCATTCAATAACAACATCCACTAAAAAAGATGCCATGAAGCATCCTTGTTCATGACATCTTGAATACTATTTGTGGCTTAAAAATCTTGCTGACTATTTGGCTTTTTTATAGATTGAGCCTGAACCAACCAGATTTCCGGTTTTCTCATCGATTGCAAAATCGACCATACCTGCACCTGCGTTCAACTGAAGCATGCCATTTTCGTTCACTGCAGCGGGCATTGGATTCTTTTTCTCGGTTTTACCGGTTTCCTTATCTTTGATCGTATTGGTAATCAGATAATTTTCACCATTTTTTGAAATAACCAGAATATTTTCAAGTTTTGGATTTTCCACGGTGTTTTTCCAGTTGCCCTGATAATCTGGTGCGGGTGCTTCAGTGGTGTTACAAGCAGTTAAAAGTACTAATAATGGAATTGCTGAAAAATATTTAAGATGTTTCAAAACTGAGACCTTAAGTGTAACGACGCGGCCATTATAGAGAGAAGCCCTTAGGGCTGAAGCAGGTTGTTGTAGGCAAAGCGTTTCAGCAGTACTGGATCTGTTTTGCTTTCGTCATTTTTTGAAATCTGTATCCATATTTTATTCATAAACAGGAGGATTTTAATGATATTGAATCTGATAAAGGTCAAAAAAAAATTCCTCAATAGACCATCCAAATCTATTGAGGAGTACCAAAATGGTGAATAAGTAAAGCTTAAAAATTATGACAATAGTTTCGCTTTAAAGTAGTTGAATACAGATTTGGCAGCATGGGTTTTTTCAACCACCTGCTCAGTCCAGTGATTCGGTAGAGAACATTTAGCCAGACCTACCCACACTGTAGAAAACTGTTTCATGAAGCTGGCTTCGTTATAGTGAATACCATATTCTGCACAGAGCGCTTTGATTTTTGGCGCAACCTGCGCATAGCGATTGGCGGGCATGTCCGGGAATAGATGATGCTCAATCTGATGACTCAAATTACCACTCAAGATATGTAGCCAAGTTGTTCCACTAAAATTGCTCGAACCGCGAATCTGGCGTAAATACCACTCGGCACGGGTTTCATTGTCGGTATTGTCCATTTCAAAGGTTTCAGCATCTTCAGTGAAATGACCGTTAAAAATGACGGCAGAAGCCCATAGACTGCGAATCACATTGGCCACCGCATTTCCGGTAAATACCGGAATGGCATTTGGCCCGGCAATGATCGGGAAAAATACATAATCTTTTAACACCTGACGGCGCATTTTTTGGCGCAAAGGTGCTGCTTCTTCCCAGACTTCTTTCCAGGTCTTTGTTTCATAAGCAATCACATCTTCCAGATGCAGGCGTTGCAGGCCAACATACCATTCGAAAAATACCATTAACTGAATGCCCAGTGGAATATTGAACAGAAAGCGTGGTTCCCACTTTTGCGATTCACTGACTCGAATCAGCCCATAACCCACATCATGATCCATCCCGACAATATTGGTATAAGTATGATGAATATAGTTGTGCGTGTATTTCCAGTCATCGCCGGTTGAAATCGTATCCCAGTCATAGGTCGCTCCGTTCAGACTCGGATCATTCATCCAGTCGAACTGGCCATGCATGACATTGTGGCCGAGTTCCATATTTTCCACGATTTTGGAAAGACCGAGCAGACCTGTCCCTGCCAGCCATACCGGTGGCAACCAGCCGGCAAACATCAGCATGCCACGCGAGGCAATTTCGCTATAGCGGACAAAGTTGCGGATTTTATAAATATATTCGGCGTCTTTTTCCCCCAGATCATCCATGACCTCGCGGCGGATTGCATCGACTTTGGCACCGAATTCCTCAATCTGTTCCGGACTGAGAAATTGGCTTTTGCTATGTCGTTTAAAATCAATTTGCATATTCATGGGAGCACCTTCTTATAGTTTAATTAATGGCTTATCAATGATTTATAAATTAATCACCACAGGACTCACTGCCTGAGAAATGCACAGTTTGATCTGGGTATTATTGCCATGATCAATTTCACCGGTCAGGACATTCCGTACCGAACCACTGACCTTGGTACAGGAACAGGTGTTGCAGATGCCCATCCGGCAGCCATGCGCTGGTCGCAAACCAGATTTTTCAGCACTTTCCAGTAAGTTGGACTGCGCCTGAAACTCTTGCTGCGATCTTAAAAACTGTACCGGCTGTGCTTTAATTTTTTCATCGACCACAATCTGGAAATATTCCGAATGAAAATTGGATTTCAATTCTAGTTTATCGACGATTTTCAGTGCAGCCTTCATCATCCCGGCGGAGCCACAGGCGTAAATTTTTCGTTCTGCAAAGTCTGGCACCAGCTTTTGCAATAAGCTCTGCGTCAGATGCTGCTGGTGTTCCACGGTATTGAAATGGTGATATTTCAAGTTTGGATGCATGAGAGCCAAGGTTTTCAGTTCAGCATGAAAGGCATCATCTCGAGTGAAATAAATCAGGTCGATCTGTTCCAGAGATTGAATGACTGCTTTTTGCAGCAAGGAATAAATGGCCGTAATCCCACTGCCTGAAGCCAGGAATAAAATCGGCTGCGTGGATTTTTGTAATGTGAACTCGCCTTGGGGCTGAGATATTTCGACCACCGCACCAATTTGCATCAGGCTTAGGGCACGTGACACTTTGCCCTGCTGTTTAACCGCAATGATCAGATCGCCATTTTTCAATACAGTGACCACAGAATAATGTCGCTGATGACGTACGCCATCAAGTCTGACGGTCACTGCAATATTCTGGCCGGCCTGAAATGACTTGGGTTTAAAATTATGATTTGGACGTAAGTGAATCTTGAAAAAGTCAGGGCTGATGGCTTGAATGCCCATAACGGCAGCCTTAACTTTTTTGATTGCCCAGGTTGGATGGATTTTTTCACCAATAAAATCAAAGAAATCTTCCCGGATCCAATGCGGCTGATAGGTTGGCATGCTTGTCATTTTTATCCCCTTATCCGCAGACAGCTTCATTAATGTACAACTGTCTAATTATTATATTGCTCAGAATAAAGAATTCTCACATTCACACCATGTCAATACAGGTCAAATTATGTGCCTAAGCCATATAATATGACTTTTTGTCGGACAATATCGTCTAAAAGTAGCGATCAAGACTATATGGATTGAGAAAAAGCATTTTTAAACTGATAACGCTGCTTAGTCTGTACATAAAAAAACTGACCTCTATTCGAGATCAGCTTTTTGACTTCAGGTTGGGATTTTCAGATTAAATGACGCTTTAACCTGCTGCCTGCTCCAAAAGAATAGTCCCATATAATTCACGCAGATCTTTTTTCAGCATTTTACCAGTACCACTGAGTGGAATCGCATCAACAAATACGACTCGGTCTGGAATCTGCCATTTGGCCACCTTGTCCGCATAATAATCCAGCAAATCAGTTTCACTTAGCTGGCTGTCCGGTTTTTTAATGGCAATCAATACCGGGCGCTCATCCCATTTAGGATGCTGGCCGGCAATCACGGCAGCCATCGCAATTTCCGGATGTCCCATGGCAATATTTTCCAGCTCCACCGATGAAATCCATTCTCCGCCAGACTTGATTAGATCTTTAGAACGATCACTGAGTTTCATAAAACCATCCTGATCCAGCGTAGCAATATCGCCGGTATCAAACCAGCCATCTGCAGTCAGTGCAGACTCTTCCTTGCCGAAATAATGGCTGATGACCCAATGCCCTTTGACCTGTAAATTTCCTGTGGTCTGTCCATCACGTTCAATTTCATGCGTCCCTTTTTCTGCATCGGTCAAACGTAAGTCAACCCCGAATGGCGGACGACCTTGGGACAGACGAATCTGCAATTTTTCTTCATCAGACAGATGCAAATGTTTGGTCTTGAGCTGATTCGCTGTACCCAGTGGACTGATTTCCGTCATGCCCCAGGCATGGATCGTTTCACAATTAAACTGTTCTTTGAACGCTCTTAGCATGGCCGGTGGACATGCCGATCCACCTACTACATTCCGTTTTAGGCTTTCCAGTTTGGACCCTGACTGGTTTGCGGCGGCAATCAAACCCTGCCAGATGGTCGGCACACCAAGTGCTACCGAAACCTGATAATTATCAATCAGGTTGACCAGACTGGCGCCATCCAGGCCCGGTCCAGGAAGGACCAAAGTGCATCCCACCATCGCAGCGGCATACGGTGTGCCCCACGCATTCACATGGAACATCGGCACCACAGGCAACATAATGTCGGCAGCCGAGACATTTAAGGAATCAGGTAAAATGATGGCATAGCTATGTAATACCGTAGAGCGATGGCTAAACAGCACACCTTTGGGATTGCCCGTGGTTCCTGATGTATAACACAGAGAGCTTGCCGAGTTTTCATCAAGTGTTGGCCACTCAAAATCTGCATTTTGGCCGGCAATCAGATCATCATAAAATTGTACTTCTGGTATCGCTTCTCTAACTGCCGGATCAGCTGCATCCAGACAGATAAAATGCTCGACTGAGCTCAACAGCGCTTTCACGGCTTTAATTAAAGGGACAAATGTTTTATCGAACAGCACCACGCGATCCGCAGCATCATTCATAATAAAAATCAGCTGTTCCGGAAATAAGCGCGGGTTAATGGTATGACAGACCAGGCCACTGCCAGAAATGGCATACCAGGACTCTAAATGGCGATGATTATTCCAGGCAATAGTCGCGACCCGATCTCCCTGCGCTAAGCCGAGTTGTTGTAATGCATTGGCAAAACGTTTCGAGTTTTGGTGAATTTCTCCCCAATTGGTCACTGTAATACTGGTATCGGTATTTTTGGAAATTACCTCGGTATCGGCATGATAGCGTCCTGCATGTTCAATCATGCTGCTGATCAGTAAAGGCTGAAACATCATATTTCCGAGCATTCTCCACTCCTTTGTGCTTGTTATTGGTCCGTATTTGCGTATCGTTGTTATAGTTGCATGATGGCTCGGTCTGAAACCGTAACTTACTTTTTATCATCATGTGGATTGAATTTAGCAAGGAAATCTAACTTTGTAAGTATCGAATTGTGACAAATTAAGCCAAGTGACTGAGGCGTATAAAAATGGGAATATGATTTATGTAGAGATAAAATTTCCACAGAAAATTTGAGACCTGATTTTCACTTTAATTGTCTTGCATCAAGACTCAAGCTTAAAAATAGAATGTCAATAATCCTATTCCTCCCTTTTGTTATATTAAGCATCCTAAAATATGCTATAAATCAAAATAATTAGAACAGTTTTAGTTCAAGAAAGTATATGTATAAGTCTGAAAAACTGGCACAAAATATTCGTCAGATGATTGAAAATGGCGTATGGAAGGCACATGAAAAATTACCTTCACTTCGCGAACAGACCCAATTATCTGGTTATAGCCTGATGACTGTACTCAATGCTTATCAGGAACTTGAAGCGCAAGGGCTGCTCTATGCCAAAGACAAATCGGGCTATTACGTTGCAGAACACACTCAAGCTCTGCTCAATAGCAAACAGTCTGCCCAGATTGGTTTAAATCCTAAAATTCAAATCAATTCGGTGGTATTTAATTATTTAAAATCGACTCAGTCAGCAGAGATTGTGCCTTTTGGTTCTGCCTTTCCCAATGCAGAGCTGTTATATAACGCCAAATTTATGCAGATTCTGGCGCAGCAGGCCAAAAGAAAAAGCAGTTATAACAACCAGAATCATATGCCGCCCGGCAATCAGAACTTGCGGCAACTGATTGCTAACCGTTATCAATTACAAGGAGTTATCTGCAATCAAGATGACATTGTCATTACATCCGGTGCACTAGAAGCATTGAATCTGTCTTTACAGGCCTTAACCCAACCCGGTGATTTTATTCTGCTACAGCAAACCATATTTTATGGTGCCTGGCAGGCAGCCGAGCGTCTGGGATTACAGGTGATTACGATTCCGGAACATCCACAGTTTGGCTTTGATCTGGAATCATTTGAACAGGCTTTAAAACAGTACCCGATTAAGGTGTGCTGGCTGATGCTGAATGCTCATAATCCGATTGGTTTTACCGTCAGTTCTGAAATCAAACAGAGAATTGCGGAACTCTTGTATGAATATCAGGTGTATTTAATCGAAGATGATGTTTATCAGGAACTAAATTATGGTTCATCCAAACCGTTACCGGTTAAATATTTTGATCAACATCAGATGGTTTTGCACTGCGCCTCATTTTCGAAAACGCTTGGGATGGGTGCACGCGTCGGCTGGGTGTATGCCGGCCCATTTTCCGATGCCATTCAGCACTTACAGCTCATGAGCACTTTAACGGTCAGTCCCTTACTTCAAAATGCGCTGGTCGAGTTTATTTCACATCATCATTATGAAAAACATCTGAGGCATTTAAGGCAGCATCTGGAAAAATATAAAAAGAAATTTTATCAGGAACTTAAAGCACGTTTAGGAAGCATCTGTGAAATTTACTATTATTCCAGCGGTTATTTTCTTTGGATTGAGTTGCCTAAAGAAGTCGATGCCCAGCAGCTCTATCAACAATTGCTTCAACAGCATATTTCAATTGCCCCTGCACTGCTGTTTAAGCCTGAGCCTGCCAGCCAACATTATATTCGGCTGAACTGTTCGTTTGAATGGACAGCCAAGATTGAAGATGCAGTCAATCTGCTGGCAGAAACCATTCTCCAAAATAGCAAAAGCGCGGATTAATTCATCCACGCTTCTGTTACAGATCAGACTCTCTCATTGAAAGAAGTCTTAGAAGTTGTAAATAGCAACCGCATTAACTCGGTTGTCTTCACCTTTTGTACTGCCATTTGGTGCAGCACCCAATGCTTCACGTTCGCCATAGACATATTCCAGGCCGAAACTCAGCGGTTTTGTAGGGTTATAGAACACATTGGCCCAAGCCTGCCAAAGGTCTTTGTTCACTGCTGTTAGATTCAGACCAGGAGCAGCAAGATATCCATTATCTTGGTCGAAATTCATATAACCATAGCCTATAGTACCACGCAATTTATCATTAAACTGCTGCGTTAGACCGACTGTAATCGAGTCGAATTCACTCTGTAGAAGATCTCCATTAGCAGCTGTAACGACACCTGGATTGGCGTAAGAGACAAAACTGCTATCACCTTTGACATGATAATAATCTGCCTTAAAGCTGGTGCCTGGAACAAACTCGTATTTGGCACCTAAACCTACACCCCATGCAGTTTTTTCATCTTCATTGACACGCTTTTCATTCCCCATCGCACGGGCACTGACTGTAAGATTATCAGCAAATTTATGATTTAAACGTGCCGTTAAAGCAGGTAGACGTTGTTTAATACCAGTAATGGTTGCATCTTTAGGATCTTCTACTGCAAATACTAGATTGGTTTCAGGACTGATTGTGCTGGTATAACGAACTTGTGGCGTCCGTTTAATTGAACCGCCAGCGTAAACTAATGCATCTACAGTTTCCGGAATATAATCTGGCACCGCAAAGTTCGACCAGGTTTGACCGATCAACCAGTTGGCATAGCTGATATAAGCATGACGGATACGCAAGTTATCAAAGCTTGCGCCGCCCAGAAAATCCACTTCAACTTTACCGCTTAAAGCTTTATCTCCAGCACCGACTGGTGCTTTAAAATCCATGCCTAAACGGGTTGCAGCCAGAGTAGATTTAAATTCATCACTACGCTCACCGACACCTTCTAAAGGTACCGCATTAATCTGGTTATACATACGTGCTGCTGAACCACCTTCAGCCTGATAAGAGGCATCGGCACGAATATTTCCATAAAGATTAAATTCGGCACCACTGGCAATTTTCATGACAGGTTTGCTTGCTGGAGCGGGTGTTGCTGCAACATGTGCAGTGACCACGGCCGTCTGTCTTTGCTGTTGCTCAACCAGTGCGCGTAGAGCCTGAACTTCCTGACGCAGTTGTTCAATTTCCTGCTGATTAGACTGAGCTGAGGTTTGTGCTTGAGTCGACAAGCTGATGCCCCCTAAACTCATTGTCATCATGCTCATCAGAACTGTGCGCTTGAATGTGATTGTTGGTTGATTAAATAATTGTGTCGTGTTCATCCTAAACTCGCTTTTTATTATGCGTTTCGATTCTAGCAACAGATCACCACCCGTTACGATGGCGATCTATATCATTGGGAATATTATCTTTATTGATTGAAATCTAACTTAATGTGTCGCTTCTTTTGCCAATGGATTCGGCTTCACATCAGGTGTTGCAAGGGCTTGGCCATCTACGGAAGTTTTTAAGTTCACCAGGAAAATTGCCAGCGCAGCGATTACGCCAGGAATCGCAATTGCAAAGAAGTTCATTTGATGCGGTAAATTCATGGTTAATAAAGCACCAGTGAGTACCGGCCCAACAATTGCACCAATACGTCCAATACCTGATGCCCAACCCATACCGGTAGAACGTACCGTCGATGGATAATACTGCGCCACGAAGGTATAGAGCAGAATTTGTGAGCCAATCGTTGCAGCACCTGCCACAGCAATCAAGGTATACAGCACGAATTGCGGACTGTTAAAGCCAAGCAGAATCAATGCAATGGCACCGCATAAGAACATGATAGTCAGCACTTTTTTGATATGGAATTTATCTGCGAGATATCCACCACCAATGGCACCCACCATTCCACCAATATTCAGGGCGAACAGGAAGATCATACTTGCACCCAGCGAGTAACCTGCCTGAATCATCAGTTTTGGCAACCAGCTACCCAAGGCGTAGACCATCAACAGGCACATAAAGAATGCCAGCCAGAACATAAAGGTACTGAAGCTACGGCCTTGTTGAAAGAGTGCTTTTAATGGTGCCTCATCCCCTTTTTGTACTTCATTCAGTACAAACTGGGTGTCACTGGTGATGACCTGTGTCGGAGAGATCTTTTGAATAATATCGTGTGCTTTGGCCGTCTGTTGTTTGTTCGTCAGGTACATCAGGGATTCTGGCAGATATTTCCATAGAATCGGCAAGATGAGCAATGGAACGCCTGCAAGCAGGAACATGATTTTCCAGCCAAATTGTGGCACCAACCATGCACCGAGTAGCGCAGAAGTCATCCCGCCAATGGCATAACCACTAAACATCAGGGCAACCAGCGTACTGCGGATACGTTTAGGCGCATATTCGGTCATCAATGCCACGACGTTAGGCATGACACCGCCAATTCCAAGGCCAGCCAGGAAACGTAAAATTCCGAATTCGACTGGTGATGTAGCAAAGGCACCGATAAAGGTAAATCCACTAAAAATCGCCACACAGATCATGATGGTTTTTTTACGGCCAAGTTTATCGGATAAAGTACCGAAACTCATGGCACCAAACATCATCCCGAATAAGGCTGTACTGGCCAGCATTCCCGCTTGTACCGCACTTAGCGACCATTCTTGCATCAGCAGCGGCAATGCCACCCCATAGATGACCAGGTCATAACCGTCAAAGATAATAATCAGCAAACACCAGATCAAAACGCCCCAATGAAAGGGTGTGAATTTCGCTTCATCAATCAGCGTATTTATATTCACTTTATTTGTAGACATCTCCACCTCCTAATTGTGAAGTTCAACTTATGCTGCTCACAATGCAGAAAATAGGAAAAAATGTCTAAAACTGAATAGGCATGGCTTTATACCTATAAGGTCTGGGTCAAATTAAACTATTCAATTAATTAATAAATATATTACTCAATCATTATGTTTTCTAAAACAGGTTGTTTTTATCGCATCCTCATAGGCTTTTAATGCTATATCATTCACACGATTTTTAGCGATTAAAATACCGATCGATCGTATTTTAGCGCTTCAAGATCATAGACTTGATACACAGCATCAAACAGGTAACGAATGTATTCGCTTTCATCCATATTGCGCATCGCCATAAAGACAGGACTCACTGCAAAAGCATCTGCTAGAGGTACAAACTTGAGATGGGCTAATTTAATATTTTGTGCGCTTTCCGGTACGATGCAGACGCCTTCTCCAGCAGCGACAAAGCCCAGTGCCAGCTGTAACTCACGGACAATCCGGATATTTTTCGGTTCCAGACCATACTCGGAAAATATGCCACGAACCTGGGTAGAGAAATTTGCCTTTCCAGTATTCGGATATAAGAACAGATGCTGATCGACCAGTTCAGATAAATGTATATTTTCACGATGAGCCAGTACATGACTTGAGTGAGCCGCCACCACTAGGCGTTCTTCACGCAATAACACGCGTTTTATCGCAGGATCCGAGATTCTTAAACGGCCAAAACCGACATCAATTCTTCCCTCTTTCAGCGCCTGAATCTGTTCATAGGTATTCATTTCCATCATCTCAATTTTGAGCTGGGGATGTTGCTGCTTAAATAGAAACACAATACGCGACAGCAAGCCGAACAATAAAGAGCCGACAAAACCAATGCTAATGGTGCGATCCGCGATACCAATCCGCTTGGTCATCGATTTGATTTCTTCCGCATTAGACAAAAGTTTAACAGCATGCTGATAGAAAAATTGACCGGCTTCAGTGGTTTTTAGCGGGCGGCTACCACGCTCAAATAGCTGAATATCGAGCTCTTGCTCTAGATTTTGGATCTGTCGGCTCAAAGGTGGTTGAGCAATAAACAGTTTTTCTGCCGCTTTGGTAAAACTTTGTTCTTCGACGACGGCAACGAAGTAACGCAAATGTCTGAGTTCCATGGCTCTGAATACCTTTAAAGTATAAAAAAATGCTAAATCGATCTTAGACCAATCAACATTATTCTTTTAAGGTATATCAAGTCAAAACATTAAAGCAAGAATGTGAACCCGTATTATGTATAAGTCAGTTGAAACCTTGCTGGTAGAAATTCCAACCATTCGCCCTCACAAGATGGCAGTGGCGACGATGCAAACCCAGACCCTGGTATTGGTCAAAATCACCAATGAAGATGGTTACATCGGTTGGGGTGAAGCAACAACGATCGGTGGCTTAGGTTATGGTGATGAAAGCCCGGAAAGCGTAAAAGTTAATATTGAAACTTATTTTGCGCCTCTTTTAAAAACATTATCCGGTTTAAATGTTGCACAGACATTACAAGCAATCAAAAAGAATATTAATGGTAACCGTTTTGCCAAATGTGCGATTCAGACTGCACTTTTAGACATTCAGGCACAACGTTTAGGTTTGCCATTAAGCGAAGTCCTCGGTGGCCGCTTACGTGACAGTATTCCAGTTCTTTGGGTATTGGCTTCTGGCAATACCGAAAAAGATATTGCTGAAGCAGAGAAAATGGTTGCGGCAAAACGTCACAACATTTTCAAACTGAAAATCGGTTCTCGTCCGGTAGAAGAAGATGTTGAACATGTGCTGGCAATTAAGAAAGCCTTAGGCAAAGACATTTCGATCCGTGTCGATGTGAACCGTGCCTGGTCAGAACTGGAAGCGATTAAAGGCATCCAGTTATTGCAAGATGGCGGTGTTGATCTGATCGAACAGCCATGTGCAATTGATAACCTGGATGCCATGCGCCGTCTGACCCGACGTTTTGATGTTGCCATCATGGCAGACGAATCGTTAATGGGCCCGCACTCGGCGTATGAGATTGCCAAACAAAACGGTTCCTCTGTTTTTGCAGTCAAAGTTGCCCAGTCAGGTGGCCTGATTGAAGGTTGTGAAGTGGGCAAGATTGCCAGACTGGCCGGTATTGACCTGTACGGCGGCACGATGCTGGAAGGTCCGGTCGGCACGATCGCATCAGCACATGTATTTTCAACCTTTGAAACGCTCGCCTTTGGTACTGAACTGTTTGGTCCTTTGCTGCTGACTGAAGATATTTTGAAAACCCCACTCAACTATCAAAACTTTGAACTTGAGATTCCGAAAGGGCCAGGTCTGGGAATTGAGTTGGATGAAAACAAGATTGACAACTTGCGTCGTCAGTAATCAGGAGAAACCCATGCTTTTCCACGTACGTATGGATGTAAACATTCCACGTGACCTGCCTGTTGAACAGATAAACGAAATTAAGGCTGTTGAAAAGGCTTATTCACAGGAATTGCAGCGTCAAGGCAAATGGCGTCATATCTGGCGCATCACGGGCCAGTACTCAAACATCAGTATTTTTGATGTTGAAAGCAATGAAGAGTTGCACAACCTGTTACAAGGCTTGCCTCTCTATCCTTATATGAACATTGAAGTAATGGCATTAAACCGTCACCCATCTTCAGTTCGAGATGACGACAGTTGATTGAATGAGCGGATTGGGAGTCACCGGATTCCCCTTCCAAATCGAAAACAGAGGGTACCTCAACTTCCAAATCGAAAACAGAGGGTACCTCAACAAGGATTGTGGCCAGCCAGATTTAGCCAGCCAATGAAAGCTAAAAAAGTGCGCCACTAAAAGATGAAAGACATACTTTAGGAGCAATAGTATGAATCGCCAAGAAATTGATGCATTAGTTAAGCAAATGAACGTTGATACAGCGACAGGTCCTGTAGATGAACGTGTACAACAAGTTGTTGTGCGTTTATTGGGTGACCTTTTCCAGGCTATCGAAGATCTTGATATTTCCCAATCAGAACTGTGGAAAGGCCTGGAATACTTTACTGATGCCGGTCAAGCGAACGAATTAGGTTTATTGGCTGCAGGTTTGGGTCTGGAGCATTACCTAGATTTACGTGCTGATGAAGCGGATGCTAAAGCAGGCATTACTGGCGGTACGCCACGTACGATTGAAGGTCCACTTTATGTCGCTGGCGCACCTGAAACTGTAAGCTTTGCACGTATGGATGATGGTTCTGAAGAAGGCAAAATCCCGACGCTGATCATTGAAGGTACAGTGACTGATACTGATGGCAACCGTGTTGAAGGTGCCAAAGTTGAAATCTGGCATGCGAACAGCCTGGGCAACTACTCATTCTTTGACAAGTCACAGTCTGACTTTAACTTGCGTCGCAGCATCATTACCGCTGCCGATGGTCAATATACTGCATTGACGACAATGCCAGTGGGTTATGGCTGCCCTCCAGAAGGTACAACTCAGTTTGTACTGGACAAATTAGGCCGTCACGGTAACCGTCCATCACACGTACATTACTTCGTATCTGCACCGGGTTACCGAAAGCTGACTACTCAATTCAATATTGAAGGCGACCAATACCTGTGGGATGACTTTGCATTCGCGACTCGTGAAGGTTTGGTTGCAACTGCGGTTGACGTGACTGATGAAGCTGAAATTACAAAACGTGGTCTGAACGGTCCTTTCAAACACATTCAATTTGATATTGAACTTGTGAAAGAGAAACAAGACGCGCCTTCTACTGAAGTTGATCGTCGCCGCGCTAGCGCTTAATACATTAAGAAGCGGGATATGCCTTGAGATATATCCCGCTGACTTCCCCCTTGGAAAGTCGGAGAAAGGACATGCCTCGTATTCCCGTAATTAACACCAGCCATTTAGACCGCATTGACGAATTACTGGTTGATGATTATGAATCTGGTGAATTTAAACTACACCGTTCAGTATTTACAGACCAGGCCCTGTTTGACCTTGAGATGAAATACATCTTTGAAGGCAACTGGGTTTATCTAGCACATGAAAGCCAGATTCCAAACAATAACGACTTCTATACTACCTATATGGGTCGTCAGCCGATCATCATTGCACGTAACCGTCAAGGTGAACTGAATGCCATGATCAATGCCTGTTCGCATCGCGGTGCACAATTGTGCCGTAACAAGAAAGGCAATAAAGCAACTTATACTTGCCCATTCCATGGCTGGACGTTTAATAACTCAGGTAAGTTATTAAAAGTCAAAGATCCGGCTGAAGCGGGCTATTCAGACTGCTTTAACAAAGACGGTTCACATGACCTGAAAAAGGTTGCCCGTTTTGAAAACTATAAAGGTTTCCTGTTCGGTAGCTTGAATCCGGATGTTCCTTCTCTGGAAGAATACTTGGGTGAAGCGACTAAAATCATTGACATGATCGTGGATCAGTCTGAACAAGGTCTGGAAGTTTTACGTGGTTCTTCGACTTATACCTATGAAGGTAACTGGAAGTTGACTGCTGAAAACGGTGCTGATGGTTATCACGTGTCTGCTGTACACTGGAATTATGCTGCAACGACTCAGCAACGTAAAGAAAAAGAAGCTGGCGACAACATCCGTGCCATGAGCGCAGGTGCATGGGGCAAACAAGGTGGTGGTTCTTACGGCTTTGAACATGGTCACATGTTACTTTGGACGCAATGGGCAAACCCGGAAGACCGTCCTAACTTTGCCAAGAAAGATGAATACACTGCGCAATATGGCGAAGCTATGGCGAAGTGGATGATCGAACGTTCACGTAACCTGTGTATCTATCCAAACGTTTACTTCATGGATCAGTTCGGTTCACAAATCCGTGTCTTACGCCCGATTTCTGTCGATAAGACTGAAGTGACGATCTACTGTATCGCGCCTGTAGGCGAAGAGCCTGAAGCACGTACTCGTCGTATCCGTCAGTATGAAGATTTCTTTAACGCTTCAGGTATGGCGACACCAGACGATCTTGAAGAATTCCGTGCTTGTCAGGCAGGTTATGCCGGTATCGCGCTGGAATGGAACGATATGTGCCGTGGTTCAAAACACTGGATCCATGGCCCGGATGATGCTGCCAATGAAATCGGTTTAAAACCAAAACTGTCTGGTATTAAAACTGAAGATGAAGGTCTATACCTGTCTCAGCACCAGTACTGGTTAGAATTGATCAAAAAAGGTATTGCGACTGAGAAAGAAATTGCAGCATCCACTGAAGGAGAAAACGCATGAGCGACATCACTTTAGAAAATATTGCTCAGTTCCTGTATCAAGAAGCCCGCTTTTTAGATGATGAACAATGGGATGACTGGTTAACTTGTTATGCCCCTACTGCGTCTTTCTGGATGCCAGCCTGGGATGATGATGACAAGCTGACCACAGATCCACAGTCTGAAATCTCGTTGATTTACTATCCAGACCGTCAAGGTTTAGAAGACCGCGTGTTCCGGATCAAGACTGAACG
Source organism: Acinetobacter lwoffii (assembly GCA_963516025.1). Classification (GTDB taxonomy): domain Bacteria; phylum Pseudomonadota; class Gammaproteobacteria; order Pseudomonadales; family Moraxellaceae; genus Acinetobacter; species Acinetobacter lwoffii_R. The sequence continues at coordinate 34,899 of CAUPZU010000024.1, read as the reverse complement.
TTCATCTGCAACCATGCCGGACACACGTACCTGCCATAACATCAGCAATATTGAAATTGTTGAACGTGATGGCGACAAAGTGACTGTACGTTTTAACTGGAATACTTTGAGCTTCCGTTACAAAACAAGTTACAGCTACTTCGGTATGTCTCGTTATGAAATCGATTTCTCAGGTGATAAACCGCAAATTTTAAGCAAATACGTGGTACTGAAAAACGATTACATCAACCAGGTTATCGACATTTATCACCTCTAAGACTGTTTATACAGCCAGGTTATGCCTTTCGGTCAGATGGAAAATTGGCTGAAAGGCTCAGTTACAAAGATTTATATAGGATATTCAGCCATGTCAAACCACAATGTTGCACTTCAATTTGAAGATGGCGTTACACGTTTTATTTCTGTTTCAGATGGTGAAATACTGTCGGATGCAGCCTACCGTCAAAAGATCAATATTCCTTTGGACTGCCGTGATGGTGCTTGTGGAACGTGTCGTGCGTTTTGTGAATCAGGTTCTTATGACATGCCTGAAGAAACTTATATTGAAGATGCTTTAACACCTGAAGAAGCCGCTGAAGGCTTTATTCTGGCTTGTCAGTGTAAACCAACTTCAGATGCAGTGTTCCAGATTCAGGCATCTTCAGAAGTTTGCAAAACTGAAATTCATGAATTCCAGGGTACGCTGGCTCGTGTCGAAAACCTGTCTGATTCGACTATTACTTTTGACATCCAGTTAGATGAAGGTCAACCGGACATTCACTTCCTTGCTGGTCAATATGTCAATGTCGGTATTCCGGGCACCACAGAGACCCGTTCTTATTCATTCAGCTCAAAACCGAGCGACCGTTTGACTGGTTTCGTAGTACGTAATGTACCGAACGGCAAAATGAGTGAATTCTTAAGTAAAAATGCTAAAGCTGGTGACAAGATGACTTTCACCGGTCCATTTGGTAGCTTCTACCTGCGCCCTGTGACCCGCCCTGTCTTGATGCTAGCGGGTGGTACAGGTATTGCACCATTCATGTCGATGCTGCAAGTGCTGGAAGAAAAAGGTTCAGAACATCCAGTGCGTCTGGTATTTGGTGTAACCAATGACTTTGACCTGGTAGCGATTGAAAAGCTGAACGAACTGCAAGAAAAATTCCCGTGGTTCGAATACCGTACAGTGGTTGCTAACCCGGAATCGGCACATGAGCGTAAAGGCTATGTGACCGGTCATATCGAAAACGAATGGCTAAATGGCGGCGACGTAGACATCTACCTGTGTGGCCCTGTACCAATGGTTGAAGCGGTTCGCGGCTGGCTGGATGCTGAAGGCGTAAAACCTGCAAGCTTCCTGTTTGAAAAATTCTCTGCCAACTAATAGAGGGAATTTGTTCAATGTCTAATCGTCAAAGATTTGAAAATAAAGTCGTCATTGTGACCGGTGCCGCTCAAGGCATCGGTCGTGGTGTCGCGCTGCAAGTGGCGAGCGAAGGTGCCCAAGTCGTCATGGCTGACCTTTCCCCTTATGTGGAAGAAGTTCTGGCTGAAATTGAAGCGACTGGCGGTGATGCGATTACCGTCAAAGCCAATCTGGAAACGTTTGCCGGTGCTCAGTCAGTCGTTGAAAAAGCGCTAGAAACCTATGGTCGTGTCGATGCGCTCATCAATAACGTCGGTGGCGCGATTTGGATGAAACCTTTCGAGGAATTTTCTGAAGAGGAAATTATCAAGGAAGTGAACCGTTCATTGTTCCCGACCTTGTGGTGCTGCCGTGCAGTACTTCCGGAAATGATTAAAAATCAGAAAGGTACCATTGTAAACGTGTCTTCTATTGCGACACGCGGCATTAACCGTGTGCCATATTCGGCATCCAAAGGTGGTGTGAACGGCCTGACCGCTTCCCTTGCCTTTGAACATGCTAAAGACGGAATCCGTGTCAATGCAATCGCAACGGGTGGCACTGAAGCACCACCCCGTAAAGTACCGCGCAATGCCAATCCACTGACTGAATCTGAAAAGGAATGGATGCAGCAAGTGGTTGATCAGACCATTGACCGTACGTTTATGGGACGCTACGGTACGATTCAGGAGCAAGTGAATGCGATTGTATTCCTGGCTTCCGATGAATCATCTTATATGACAGGTACCGTGGTACCAGTCGGTGGTGGTGATCAAGGCTAGTCCTGATCATCACGATTTTTAACAGGCTCATGGTTAGACGCAAGGAGGCACATCACCAATGAATACCCTGTTTCAGACATTAAAAAATGATTGGTCAATTTCAGCAACTGTTGCAGGATTCTTAGCAGTGCTGATTTCCTATTCAGGGCCACTGATCATTTTTTTCCAGGCGGCACAGCAAGCCCAGGTTTCCCCGGACATGATGATTTCATGGATTTGGGGAATTTCTATTGGTGCGGCGCTCGCAGGTATCTTTTTATCGATTAAATACAAAATACCTGTTGTCACCGCCTGGTCTGCGCCCGGAACAGCTTTATTAGTCACGCTGTTTCCCGATATTTCGCTCAATGAAGCGGTTGCGGCCTATATCACCTCTGCTGTGGTGATTTTTCTCATTGGGATTACCGGTTATTTCGACAAATTGCTGTCCTGGATTCCCCAGGAAGTCGCTGCCGGAATGATGGCCGGAATTTTACTGCAGTTTGGTTTAGGACTGTTCACCGCGACCGATACCATGCCCTATATCGTCTTTGGCATGCTGGCGGTGTTTTTGCTGGCCAAGCGTTTCAGTCCACGCTATGCCATGGTCTGGGTACTGGTTGCCGGTGTGGTTTTAAGTATGTTACTGGGCAAGATTAACCCGGTCACGGCAGATTTTAGTCTGGCAATTCCGCAATTTATTGCACCAGAATGGACCTGGAGTTCAACCCTGAATCTGGCCCTCCCGCTCATTCTGGTCAGCCTGTCTGGTCAGTTTTTACCGGGAATGGCCATTATCAAACTCAGTGGTTATGACATGCCAGCCAAGCCGATTATTAGTGCGACCAGTATTGCCTCGCTTGCAGTGGCCTGTGTGGGGGGTATTACCATCGTATTGGCATCTATCACAGCTGCATTGTGTTTAGGTAAAGACGCACATGAGCTGAAAGAAAAGCGTTATATCGCCGGTGTAGCGAATGGGCTTTTTTATATTTTAGGCGGCTTATTTGCCGGCAGCATTGTCATGCTGTTTAGCCTGATGCCCAAAGAGTTGATTGCGGCTTTGGCAGGACTGGCATTGCTGGGTGCGATTGCTACCAATATTTCCGTGGCCATGGGCAAAGAATCACAACGTGATGCAGCAATGATCACCTTTTTAGCGACTGCTTCCGGCATGCATTTCTTGGGGCTGAGTTCAGTCTTTTGGGGAATTTGCATTGGCCTGGTAGCACATTTTCTGCTGTCACAGAAAAACCGTAACGCAGTTCCGGTTACAGCATCAGATTCAAAACGAGTTTAAAGACATCCATCAGTTTAGGATATGTAAGGACCAGATTATGATAGATAAAAGTTCATTATCATTGAAAGAAGCACTCTCCCAGATCAAGGACGGTTCTACCATTATGATCGGTGGTTTCGGTACAGCGGGTCAGCCTGCTGAACTGATTGATGGTCTGATCGAATTGGGTATTAAAGACCTGATTATTGTCAACAATAATGCCGGTAATGGCGATTATGGTCTGGCGAAACTGCTTAAAGCGGGCGCTGTGCGTAAAATTATCTGTTCTTTCCCGCGTCAGTCAGATTCCTGGGTATTTGACGAACTCTATCGTGCAGGCAAGATCGAACTGGAACTGGTGCCGCAAGGTAATCTGGCTTGCCGTATTCAGGCAGCAGGTATGGGCTTAGGTCCAATCTACACGCCTACCGGTTTTGGTACTTTGCTGGCTGAAGGCAAACCGACCATGAACTACGAAGGTAAAGACTACGTTTTAGAAAATCCAATTAAAGCTGACTTTGCTTTAATTAAAGCTTCTAAAGGCGACCGTTGGGGCAATCTGGTCTACCGTAAATCTGCGCGTAACTTCGGCCCGATTATGGCGATGGCTGCGGATGTGACGATTGCTCAAGTTTCTGAAGTGGTTGAACTGGGTGCACTGGATCCGGAACACATCATCACCCCGGGAATTTTTGTTCAACACGTTGTTCAAGTTAAACCTGCACAATAATTGGCATCGGAGATAAATAATGAGCTATAGCAAACTGACCCGTGACCAGATCGCTGAACGTGTGGCACAAGATATTCCTGATGGCGCTTATGTGAACCTCGGTATTGGTTTACCGACCAAGATTTCAAGCTACCTGCCAAGCGATAAAGACGTCTTCCTGCATTCTGAAAATGGCCTGTTGGCTTTCGGTCCTCCTCCTGCTGAAGAAGACCGCGATCCTGAGCTGATCAATGCCGGTAAAGAATTCGTGACCTTACTTGAAGGCGGTTCTTTCTTCCATCATGGTGATTCTTTCGCCATGATGCGTGGCGGTCATTTAGACATCGCCGTATTGGGTGCTTTCCAGGTCGCTGAAAATGGTGACTTGGCTAACTGGCATACTGGTGCTCCAGATGCAATTCCAGCAGTCGGCGGTGCAATGGATCTGGCTGTTGGCGCGAAAAAAGTCTTTATTACGACTGATCACGTGACCAAAAAAGGCGAGCCAAAGATTGTGGCTGAATTATCTTATCCGGCTACTGGCCTGAAATGTGTCGACCGTATTTATACCGACCTTTGCGTGATTGATGTCACCCCTGAAGGGATGAAAGTGATTGAGAAAGTTGAAGGTCTGTCATTTGAAGAATTGCAGTCAATGACTGGTGCCAAACTGATTGATGCGACTCAATCAAATTAAGGGGAAGTCCCTTCTTTCTTGCACTTAGTTTTAAAAGCAGTGCTTTAAAACATGTTCAGGAGGGATTTAGGGAGGATTTTTTGAAGAATAAAATTACTTCATTAAATCCCTCCCAACCTCCTTTTAAAAAGGGAGGAGTTTTCTTCTTTTAAATATGTGAGCAAATACACAATGAAAAACGCATATATTATCGATGCCATCCGTACTCCATTCGGTCGTTATGCCGGTGGCCTCGCGCCTGTCCGTGCAGATGACTTAGGTGCGCTGCCAATTAAAGCGTTGATGGAGCGCAATCCAAGTGTGAACTGGGAACAGGTCGATGACGTGATCTATGGCTGTGCCAATCAGGCCGGTGAAGACAACCGTAACGTCGGTCGTATGTCTTCTCTGCTTGCAGGCTTACCTTATCAGGTGCCAGCGACGACCGTGAACCGCCTGTGTGGTTCATCGATGGATGCCATCGCAATGGCAGCACGTGTGATTAAAGCCGGTGAAGCGAATCTGATTATTGCTGGTGGTGTAGAAAGCATGTCACGCGCCCCATTCGTGATGGGCAAGTCAGAAACGGCGTATGGCCGTAGCCAGAAGATTGAAGACACCACCATGGGATGGCGTTTTATCAATCCGAAACTGAAAGAAATGTACGGTGTGGAAACCATGCCGCAAACCGCTGAAAATCTGGCGGAGCAGTTCAACATCAACCGTGAAGACCAGGACAAGTTTGCCTTGACCAGCCAGCAACGTACTGCTGCAGCACAGGCCAAAGGTTTCTTTGATAAAGAAATCATTCCGGTGGTGATTCCACAACGTAAAGACGATCCGGTGGTCGTGGATAAAGATGAACATCCACGTGCATCTACCACTGCAGAAGCGTTGGCGAAACTGAAACCTGTGGTAAAAGCAGACGGTACCGTCACAGCCGGTAATGCATCAGGCATTAACGATGGTGCAGCAGCATTATTGATTGCATCGGATGACGCCATTGCACAATACGGCTTAAAACCGCGTGCCAAAATCATTGGCTCAACCGTGGTCGGTGTTGAACCGCGCATCATGGGCTTTGGTCCTGCGCCTGCCATCAAAAAGCTGCTTGCTCAAACCGGCTTAACGCTGGAGCAAATGGATGTCATTGAGCTGAATGAAGCCTTTGCAGCACAAGCTTTGGCTTGTACGCGTGACTTGGGTATCGAAGACGGTTCAGAGAAAGTCAATCCAAATGGCGGTGCGATTGCCTTAGGTCATCCACTGGGTGCATCTGGCGCACGTCTGGTGACGACTGCACTGAACCAACTGGAACAGACTGGTGGTCAATACGCTCTATGTTCAATGTGTATTGGTGTCGGTCAAGGCATCGCTTTGATTATTGAACGCGTTTAATCCTCATTCAAAGTCCCCCTTTCATAAAGGGGGATTTAGGAGGATTTATAAGATTAAGGACTTAAAAAATGCCAACATTTACATCCAAAGATGCCCAGATCAATTACCAGACCTTTGGTGATGCAAAGAATCCGGCTCTGGTTTTTTCTAACTCATTGGGCACCAAATTCAGCATGTGGCAGCCACAAATTGAATTTTTCCAGCAGGACTATTTTGTCATCTGTTATGACACGCGTGGTCATGGTGGCTCATCTGCACCCCAAGGTCCATATAGCCTTGAACAGTTAGGTCAGGATGTGATCAATCTGCTGGATCATCTGAATATCCAGAAAGCGGCCTTCTGTGGCATTTCTATGGGCGGTTTAACTGGTCAATGGTTAGCGATTAACAAACCTGAACGTTTTAGCCACGTGATTATCTGCAATACTGCTGCCAAGATTGGTCAGGAACAGGCCTGGCTGGAACGTGCCGCGCTGGTGCGTGAACAAGGTCTGGCGCCGATTGCATCGACAGCAGCATCACGCTGGTTTACCGATCCCTTTATCCAAAGCAATACAGCAATTGTTGCAGAACTTTCAAACGACCTTGGAGCTGGCAGCCCGGAAGGTTATGCAAGTTGTTGCGAAGCTTTGGCTAAGGCGGATTTACGTGAACAGATCAAAACGATTTCAGTGCCCGTACTGATTGTGGCCGGTCAGCAAGACCCGGTGACGACAGTTGCAGATGGTCAAGCCATGCAAGCTGAAATTTCACAAAGCCAGCTGTTTGAAATCAATGCCTCGCACATTTCCAATGTGGAGCAACCAGAAGCCTTTAATCAGGCAGTTCAGAAATTTATTGCAGCTTAAATACTAGAGGCAAAGAAAAAGCCACTGTTGATCAGTGGCTTTTTTATGCTTAGATTTAAAAAACTGGTTCTACATCAGGCCCAGATCACTAAAATCGCTGCAATCACTACTAAGCCCAGACCCCAATGCTCGGTACGTGCCAGTTTTTCTTTAAAGAAATATGCCGAAATCAGCATACTAAACAGAATCTCAATTTGTCCTAAGGTTTTCACGACCGGCACACTCATCATGCTCATGGCAGTAAACCAGCCTAGTGATGCCATAAAACTGCACACACTCACTTTAAAAGTTAAGCCCAGACGCTGCCACATGGCCACTAAAGTCTGGCGGCTGAATAGGCTTAGATAAAGCAGCATACTCAGGCACTGAAAACTGATCACCATTAACAACACCCAGGCCGCACGATGCAAGGTTGGTAAAGTGGTTAATTCTAAACTGGCTTCGCGTACCAGTAGTGAGGTAATGGCAAAACTTAAACCGCTTCCGATGCCAATAGCCAGTGTTCTGGCTGAAAACCCACTGACCTGTTGGCCTTTACTCAATAAAAATACCGCATATCCGCCCAGCGCCACACCAATCCAAGCCAAAAATGACAAATGATCCGCTAAAAAGGTCACGCCGATAATGGCGGCTAAAATGGCTTCGCTTTTCGCCAACCCCACTCCAACGGCATAATTTTTTTGCTTGAACAGTTGCACCATCAGTGCCGTAGCTAAAATCTGACTGCAACCCGCAATTACTACATAGATCCAAAACTTTGGGGTGAAGTGAGCCACACTTTCAACCGGCTTGAAATAATACAGGCTGCTCAGGTACAGCGCAGCAAATGGCAATCCAAAAATAAAGCGTGCCAGGGTGACTCCCCACACATCAACCGTGGTGCTAAGCTGTTTTTGAAAGGCATTACGCCAAGCCTGCATAAATGCAGCCATTAAAGTAAAAAAAATCCAGCTGAATGCCATCTACTGATCGCTATTACTACAAAAGTGAATTAATTCTATGCCTTAACAAAAGGACTGACTAATTAAAAATAGGATGCAGGCCGATAGCAGAAAGTTTGCCTTAATTTGGAAAGATTCCAGCTAAAAAACAATATGATCTATCAGTCATTTTAAAACGTGACAATGGTACTAATTTTGCTTAGTCAAACCTTGCTAGGCTAATGTGTGCAGTGTGTATTTATTTTATATGTTTAAAGTATGTAATTAGACCTGAAGTGTAATTGAACTCTTTTTTACTTTGCTCCAATATGAAATGCAATAACAACAAGTATTCATCAGTGAAGACGAATACCCCTGTACCAGATCGCCGGATGCTATCTCAGGTAAGGAATGAGAATGACCAGTTTAAATTATTATCAAACCATCTTTGATAAGGCGGGTGATGCCATTTTTGTGCATGATATCGGCAGTGTCGAGTTCATGGACGTCAATGAAGCAGCTGAAGACCTGACCGGTTACAGCAAATCTGAATTAACCAGCATGAGTGTAGAAAAAATCAGTGCGCATAGCCATGGTTTTAATTTTCACCATGCCTTAAAAAAGGTGCAACAAGCTGCCAGCCATGAAGCAATTACATTTGAATGGATTATTCAGGCACAGAATCAACGGCAGATTCCCGTTGAAGTTTGCCTGAAAACGGTCGAAATTGAGCATCAGCCCAAGCTACTGGCTTTGGTTCGCAACATTAGCGAAATCAAGAAATATCAGTATCAGCTGCAGTCTAAAGATCAGTATTTCAAGATGCTGCTGGAAAACTCGGGCGATGGCATCGCGATTCTGGACCTGCAAGGCAAACTGCTGTATGCCAGCCCTTCTCTACAACGTATTTTGGGTTATCGTGACCGCTTTGTTTTAAATAAAAATGTGCTGAGTGTTATTCATCCGGATGACCGGATTAAAGTCCGGCAACTGTTATTTAAAAAACCGGCTGAACAGGCGATTGGAGTACTGCATTATAAAATTCTGCACCATAATGGGAAGTGGCGGCACCATGAAGCAACCTATCGCAACCTGCTCGACCATCCGGATATTCAGGGAATCCTGATCAATTACCGCGATATTAGCGAACGGATTGAAGCAGAAGAAATGGCGCGGGCTCGGGAACGTCAATTAGACCATATGTCACGCTGCAAAACCATGGGTGAACTTGCGACCGCACTGGCACATGAACTGAATCAGCCCTTAGCTGCACTCAATAATTATGTTGGTGGCAGTATTATCCGTATTCAAAACGGCCTGGCCAATACCACGGAAACGCTGGATGCCATGAATGCCGCACTGGATCAGACCAAACGGGTCAACCAGATTATCCATAGTATGCGCAGCTTTTTGCGCAAAGGCGAAGCCAATTTTCAGGTGCATTCCCTCAATAAACTGATTCAGGACCTGCATCCCCTGATTGGACTGAAAGCCGATCAGGGCGGCTGTACCATTCATTATGAAATGAGTGTGACACCGGTTTCTATCTCTGCTGATGAAACCCTGTTTAGCCAAGTCATCATTAATCTGGTCTTTAATGCGGTGGATGCGTTGCAACGTAATCCTGAAGGCCAACGTGATATCTATATCCGGACCTAGCAGCACAACCAGCATGCCCGAATTGCCATTGCAGACAATGGTCCGGGACTGCAAGGACAAAATCCGGAACAGCTGTTCGAGTCTTTTTATTCGAGCAAGAAAGACAGCATGGGGATCGGATTGACTTTATCGCGTAGCATTATTGAAAACCATCAGGGTTATTTATGGGTCTGCCAGGGTGAATCCGGCGCAATTTTTAATATTTCATTATCTGCACAGGAGCGTGCTAAATGTATTTGGTGGTGGTGGTGTTTCAAAAAGTATGCTGAAAAAAACAATATGGCTTTTGATAAAATAGAGGTATGAAAATAACGCTACAAATCAAATGTCCTACCTGTCTAAGTAACAATATAAAGAGAAATGGCATCAAAGTAGATGGGAAACAAAACCATCAATGCAAAGATTGCAAACGTCAGTTTATTGGTGATCATGCATTAAGCTATCAAGGATGTAACTCAGGTATTACCGGCAAGATATTACATTTAATGGTCAGAGGAAGCGGTGTAAGAGATATTGCTGAAGTCGAGCGTATCAGCATTGGCAAGGTATTACGAACCTTAAGTGAATCGATCTATCAGATTCAGCCTAAACAAAGCCACTACGAATGTCTTGAAGTCGATGAACTTTGGACTTTTGTAGGGAATAAGAAAAATAAACAATGGCTTATTTATGCCTACCATCGAGAATCTGGAGAAGTTGTTGCTTATGTTTGGGGTAAGCGGGATTTAGCAACGGTTCAACGTCTTAAAGCTAGACTTAAAAAGCTTGGGGTTCAATATGCTGGAATTGCGAGTGATCACTGGGATAGTTTTATCACAGCATTTCAATGTTGCAAGCAAGTGATCGGTAAGTTTTTTACCGTCGGTATTGAAGGTAACAACTGTAGAATTCGTCATCGAATCAGGCGTGGATTTAGGAGAAGTTGCAACTTTTCTAAAAAGCTCGAAAATCATTTTAAAGCCTTTGATTTGACTTTCTTTTACCTTAATAACGGATTTGTTTAACGCCAGCATACTTTTTGAAACACCACCAAAGTTATATCTGGGAGCTTTTTTATTTTTCTCTTAAAAATCCGGATAATCCTTTTGCATCGGGATAAAACAGATTCCATGTTCTTCCGTATATTTTCCGGTTTCCACAAAACCAAAGCGCTTATAAATATCTAAGGCATAAAGACTGGATTTTATCGTAATACTTGAATGGCCTTGACGGCGGATCTCGCTTTCTAAAAAGCGCCACATTTGCCGGCCATAACCCTGCCCCTGATAGGCCTGATTAAGGAAAAAATGCATGAAGTGTGCAGGTTCCATATAAGCCACGACGCCTATCACCTGATGATCGATTTCTGCCACAAAATAATGAATGTCCGGACGCTCGAAAATGGTCTGGATCATCTCAGGCTGAAAGCGCTGGCGACCTTCTTCCGAACTGATCACGGCATCGACAAAGGGTGCAATCACATCGACAATGGCACGAGTATCATGAATATTGGCTTTTCTAATTTTCATGTTTTTTTAAATTTCTCTTTATTAAGTTGTATACATTAAAAAAGTTATTTTTATTAAAAGTTAGCTGCTTTAGCTGTTCTTGAATGGACTTCCCCTAAATTTAAAAACCAGTCGAAATATTCGGTAATATCCTTCAATAGGCCTTGTCCGTCCGTGTTTTTAAGACGGCAACTCACTTTATTTAAAACCTTGTTTAAATATAATTTTTTTATTAAAATAAAGATTCAATTGATGTTTTATTTAATATCAAGCAGCCTATATTTACAATTCATCCATATAGAATTTTCAATGAAATTTTTATGATGTTTCTTTATCAGGAAGAAGATTAGGTAGGCATTCTGAACCTTTTTTCGTGTTCATCATCGATAAACATTTTAGGTCGTTCGCTTCCCTACAGGGAGTTTAATGAAACATTTTGAATGTGCCGTCTGCAAGCAACAGCTGTTTTTTTACAAATCAGTTTGTGATCACTGTCTGTCACCGATCGGTTATATCGCTTCGGAAAAAGAGCTATGCGCATTCGAAAAACAGAGTGCTGAGCGATGGGTTCCAATAGCCAAGAACTACCAACATGCCAGTTATAAACCCTGTCACAATTATGTAAATTATCAGGTATGCAACTGGATGATCCCCAGCGATGAAGACGAGGAATTTTGTGAATCCTGTCAGCTTACCCATGTCATTCCTGATCTGGAAAATTCCGAGAACCTGATTTACTGGTTTCGACTGGAAGAAGCCAAACGCCGTTTCCTGTATTTGGCCCAGCGCATGAACATGATGCCACGCCCTAAAAAGTCTGAAGATGATCCATTTGGTCTGCGATTTGATTTTCTCCTGCCTCAAGAAGATAAGCCTGTTTTAATTGGTCATGCTAATGGTGTCATTACCCTAAATGCAATTGAAGCTGATGTTGTTTATCGTGAAACTACACGTGTAAATATGGGTGAAAACTACCGGACTTTATTGGGTCATTTTCGTCATGAAAGTGGCCATTATTATTTTGCGCTCATGCAACATATGCATCCGGAATTGCTAGATGAATTCCGTCAGTATTTTGGCGATGAGCGGCAGGATTATGGCAAGGCACTTGAACGCCATTATAATGAAGGCGCGCCAATCAACTGGCAGGAAAAGTACATCAGTGCTTATGCTACCGCCCATCCCTGGGAAGACTGGGCAGAAACCTGGGCGCACTATCTGCATATGATGGAAACACTGGAAACTGCCTACTATGGTGGTATGCGTGTTGAAGGAAATGGCAGCTATCTGGCCAGCATGGATTTTAAAGAATGCCCGATTGGTGGACAGGATTTTGAACATATTCTGGAAAACTGGGTTACCTTGACCTTTAATCTGAATGCCTTAAACCGTTGTATGGGCCTGGAAGATGCCTACCCGTTCAAGCTGAGCGAAGCGGTTAAAGACAAGTTACGATTTATTCACCGGCATGTGCTGGAAAAAGTTTTTAAATAATTTAAAAAGTAATTTTTATAGTAAAACTATTGATGGAATGGGATCAGCAAAGTCTGAAAATATGGATTTTATTGTGTATTTTAAAAATTAATATGATTTAAAAAATCCCTGCTCCTGGCGAACCAAGAGCAGCAACTTTTGAATGAATCAGTATTTAGTTTGCTACCTGAATATACGATTTAAGATGGGCTTAAATTAGTTCCACAGCAATCGCAGTCGCTTCACCACCACCGATACATAAGGATGCAATCCCTTTCTTGCCGCCAGTACGTTTTAAGGCATGAATCAAGGTCACGATAATACGGGAACCAGAAGAACCCAATGGATGACCAAGTGCACAGGCACCGCCATTAATGTTCACTTTTGCTGGATCAAGTTTAAAGCCATCAATGGCTAACATGGTCACCATGGCGAACGCTTCGTTGATTTCCCAAAGGTCAACATCCTGAGCATCCCAACCGGTTTTTTTCAGGACTTTTTCAATCGCACCAACCGGTGCAATGGTAAATTCTGATGGATGCTGCGAATGGCTGGCATAGGCCAGAATATGAGCTAGCGGTTTTAAGTTACGCTGTGCAGCAATTTCGCTCGAGGTGATCACCAGTGCTGAAGCACCATCTGAAATTGAACTGGCATTTGCCGCAGTAATGGTTCCGTCTTTTTTGAACGCTGGACGCAGAGTTGGAATTTTGTCAGCCTTGGCATTTAAAGGCTGTTCATCCTGTTCCACCACCACATCGCCTTTACGGCTACTGACAGTGACCGGTACGATTTCATCTTTAAAGAAACCTTGCTGTACCGCCGTCACGGCTTTATTTAAGGAACCAATCGCATAGTCATCCTGCTGCTCACGGGTATAACCTTTTTTATCCGCCATTTCCTGAGCAAGAATTCCCATCGACAGGCCTGTTTCCGCATCTTCCAGACCTTCCTGGAACATATGATCAATGACCTTTCCATGCCCCATACGGAATCCGGCACGTGCCTTGTCCATCAAATATGGTGCGTTCGACATCGACTCCATACCGCCAGCCACCACAATCTCTGCTGAACCGGCTTTGATCGCATCTACTGCCTGCATCACGGCTTTCATACCAGAACCACAAATTTTATTAATCGTGGTCGCCCCCGTGGAATCCGGTAGACCCGCCTGACGCATGGCCTGACGTGCCGGACCCTGTTTTAAACCAGCAGGAAGAACGCAGCCCATAATCACTTCATCAATATCATTGGCCGACAGACCTGCACGTGCCACTACTTCTTTAATTGCCACAGCACCCAAATCTGGCGCGGTACAGCTTGACAATGAACCTTGAAAACCGCCCATCGCGGTACGTACTGCATCTACAATTACGATCATTTTAGTTTCATCCTTTTTCATCATTGTTATCAACCCTACATAGCCAAAGCACTGTAGGGCTGGTCCTTCGCAATCATTGCGGGTTAAGCCTGTGCGGTAAAATATGCTTCAGGCAATTGCATGACCAGTTCCGCACCGGCCTGAATACGCTGGATTCGTGCACTCAAATCCGGAAGTACTTTGGCAACATAGTAGTTGGCCAGTACCAGTTTGTTCTGGAAGTAACTATCGTCTTTGGCTGCGGCGGCTTTGCTAATCCGCGCATACATATAGACAAAGCTGAGCAGCCCAACCGCATGTAAATAATCGACAGCAATCGAATTAGCAAAATCAGGGTTCAGCTTAGACTGCTCGACGATGAATTTGGTGATATCTTCGAGTTGCTGACAGGTCTCTAATGTCACCGTTTTAATCGTCAATGAATCATCTAGACTTTGTGCAAATTCACGGATTTCAGCAATATATTCCGCGATATAAGAACCATTACATTTGGTGGTTTTACGCCCAATCAGGTCAATCGCCTGCACGCCATTGGTGCCTTCATAAATCTGTGAAATACGCAGGTCACGAATACACTGTTCCATGCCCCATTCACGGATATAGCCATGACCACCGAAGCACATTTGTGCTTCCAGTGCAGAATCCAGTGCCTTGTCGGTTAAGTAAGCTTTGGCGATTGGCGTCAACAAGGCCACACGGTCAGTCGCTTTACGCACGGCTTCAGGGTTGGTTGAGTATTTGGTAATATCCAGTTGTTGACCCACATACACTGCAAACGCACGCGAAGCTTCATTGTTGGCTCGTACATTGAGCAGCATACGGCGTACATCGCCATGCACCAGAATCGAATCGGCTGGTTTTTCTGGAGATTTTGCACCAGTTGATGCACGGCCCTGTAAACGGTCCGTCGCATATTGTGCCGCATTCTGGTAGGCAAATTCTGCTGCACCAATGCCCTGAATTCCCATAGACAAACGTTCGTAGTTCATCATCACGAACATGCCGGCCAGACCTTCATTTTCATTACCAACCATATAGCCCTTGGCGCCGTCAAAGTTCATGACACAGGTCGCCGAGCCTTTAATTCCCATTTTATGTTCGATCGAACCGGCAGCTACTGTATTACGCTCACCCAGTGAACCATCGGCATTGATCAGGAATTTCGGCACAATAAATAATGAAATACCACGTGAACCTGCTGGTGCATTCGGAGTTTTTGCCAGCACCAGATGAATGATATTTTCACTCAGATCATGCTCACCGCTGGTAATAAAAATTTTGGTACCGGTAATATTGTACGAACCATCTTCATTCGGTTCAGCTTTGGTCTTGATAATGCCAAGATCGGTACCGGAATGTGGTTCAGTCAGACACATAGTGCCCGACCATTCACCCGTATAGAATTTTGGTAAATAAGTTTCTTTCTGTTCCTGTGAGGCGCGGTCACTGATCGCCATACCTGCACCCACCGTTAATAGCGGATAAAGCATGAAAGATGGATTGGTGCTCCAGATCATTTCATCCGCCAGAACCGTGAGCATTTTCGGCATGTTTTGCCCACCCCATTCTTCAGGAGCACCCAAGCCTACCCAGCCACCTTCGGCAAACTGTTTAAAGGCTTCCTTGAAACCAGCCGGCGTAGTCACCTCACCGTTTTTAAACTGAGCACCACCTTCTTCATCAGCAGGACGATTCAGGTCAAGAATAACATTCTTGGAAAATTTGGCCATCTCTTCCAGAATTGCATTTGCCGTCGCCATATCTAAATGTGCAAAATTTTCATTACCTTGCCAAAATTGTTCCGCATGGAATACGTCATTTAAAATAAATTCCATGTCTTTTAGCGGCGCATTATAAATCGGCATTTTTAAATTCCTTAAAGGGTGATACTCAATCCTGTTGCCAAATATTTTCTAATTTTCATTAGAATCCAGACAGGCCTTTTTAAAATCGTGATATCCAATTCCTGCAGTGTTAAATCTATATCTAGATTCATAAAGTTGCATTGAAAATCACGTCTTCATGTTCAGTATGAGTGACTGAATATGCCAGCTTAATATTGATCTACTTTCCGTACTAAACCCTGATAAATATGAGCTTAAAACAGTCGAAGGATTTAGCTTCGTGCGCTGAAACAATAAAATAATTATACTGAAAATGGAATTTTATTTAGCAAAGTTGATCTCTAGGGTTCAGTTTTCTTGACAATATTTCTGTCTGCTTAGCATCGCTATTTTTATTTGTCAGCAGTTGCTGCATAAATATACAAAATGAGATAAATATCACGACCTTAGTTTTATAGCCATCGCGTGCAAAATTGCATATTCTTGAAAGGTTCTTTTTCGAAAAGTATGGACCAAGAAGATGACGACTGTAAGACAGCAGAACTTCCTCCTTCGTAAAGAGAAGATCCTCAGCATGGCGGAAAGCCTGCTACTGGATAATAATCAGGACATTACCCTGAGTGAGCTGGCTAGTGAACTGGACATCGCAAAAGGAACCATCTACAAACATTTTAAAAGCAAGAACCAGTTATATTTAGAACTGATTATTCTGAATGAAAAAAGAATTCTAGAAATATCAAAAAAGCATAATAACGATATTAAAAATTATGTTTCACAATATATGCTTTATCACATGCTCAATTCAAACCGAACCATCCTGTTGCATGTCATTGAAGAGCGTTTAACCAATAACGAAAAAAATCTGAAAGAGTTATTTCAGGAGCTTTATCGTATTCGTGAAGAACGGATTATCCGGATTAAAGACATCACCCATGATTATCTGGTGGCTTTAGAAAGTGCCATGTCGATTCGCGATTATTTATCTTATATCTGGACAGTCACCTATGGCGCTTCGCTGTTATTAAATTCGACCAATTACCAAAAAGCAATTGGGTCACGTGAACGTTTAATTAAACTTTATATTAATCAGGCACTCATGACGCCAGATAAAATCTCATCGGTATAATCACTATAATAAAAAAATGCCTGATTCGATCAGGCATTTTTTTATTTGGTTGTATGAGTTCATAAGATCACTTTCGCGATCTAACTCAACAATGATCAGGCAGCCACAGGTGGAAAACCATCTTCGGTTAAAGCTGCAACAATCTCAGATTCACTGGCTGTCGATTCAACTTCAACCAGTTTAGTGGCCACATCAATATTCACAGTGGCATTTTCATCCAGATCTTTAATCGTAGCCGTGACACTGCGCGCGCAGCCACCACAGGTCATGTTTTCAATACGGAATTTCATGTTTAGCTCCATAGGATCGGTTTAAAGTTTATCTGATTCGGCAGACTATATTTAATCTGAGCTGAACTGCAGATCAGGTCAGTGCTGCTCGGGGACGACACCCTGTTCAATCTGTTTTAAAATCTGGCAATCAGACTGTTCATTGCCAGCACATTGCTCAACAGATTGCTGTAAAATTAATAGCATATGCTGCATATCGGCAATTTTCTGTTGTAAAAACTGGATATGTTTTTGTGCCAGCTGTTTAACCTCGCTGCTCTGGCGTGAGCTGTTCAGCCACAGGCCGAGTAATTCTTTCATCTGCTCTGAAGAAAATCCAAGTTCACGTGCATGCTGAATAAAACTTAATGTTTTAATGTCCGCATCACTATAAATCCGATAACCTGTATCACTGCGTTTCGGAGCCGGCAACAAGCCGATTTCTTCATAATATCGGATCATTTTTGCAGAGATGCCGGACCGTTTTGCGGCCTGACCAATATTCATCATACTGACTCCTTAAACTGCACCGGTTGATAAGCTTTTAATCTCAAGGCATTGCTGACGACAAACACGGAGGACAACGCCATCGCACCTGCGGCAAACATTGGCGATAACAATATACCCCAAAATGGATAAAGCACACCCGCGGCAATCGGAATTAAGGCAATATTGTAGACAAAGGCCCAAAACAGGTTCTGTTTAATATTGCGCATGGTCGCCTGACTTAAACCAATGCCTGTAGCCACATGCTGTAAATTGCCTGACATCAACACCACATCGGCTGCTTCAATCGCGACATCGGTACCGGTTCCAATCGCCATACCGACATCGGCCTGGGCCAATGCCGGTGCATCATTGATTCCATCCCCAACAAAAGTGAGCACGCCGTATTGCTGCTGGAGTTGTCGTACTGCATCGACTTTTTCATGCGGCAAAACTTCCGCAATCACCTGATCGATTTTCAACTGTTTGGCGATCGCCTGCGCGGTATGCTGATGATCACCAGTAATCATCGCCACTTTAAGACCTTGGTCATGCAAGGCCTGAATCGCGCTATAAGTGGTCGGTTTAATCGGATCGGCTACGGCAATAATTGCAGCCAGCTTTTGATTAATCGCTACATATAAAGGACTGCGGCCCTGATCACCGAGCTTTTGTGCAGTGTCTCTAAACAGATCGACATTTAAGCCCAAGTCCTGCATCAAACGTTCTGCACCAATATGCAGTTGCTGACCGGACACCTGTGCTTTGACCCCTGCACCAGTAATTGAATCAAAATCCGTCACGTCCATCAGTTCCAGCTCTTGCTCGCGAGCAGCCTGAACAATGGCGTGGGCAATCGGATGTTCTGACTTGGCCTCCACCGAAGCCACCAGCTGTAATACGGTCTGCTGATTAAAATCAGCGGTGACTTCAAAGTCGGTCAGCAATGGTTTTCCTTCAGTCAAGGTTCCAGTTTTATCTAGCGCGACGACTTTGGTTTGTTGCAGCAACTGTAAAGCTTCACCCTTACGGAATAGCACGCCCAGTTCTGCTGCACGGCCAGTGCCGACCATAATTGAGGTAGGAGTTGCCAGTCCCATCGCACATGGACAAGCAATAATCAGTACGGCGACTGCATTTACCAAGGCGTAGGTCAGATTCGGCTCAGGCCCAAACAGGAACCAGACCATAAAGGTCAAGGCCGCCAGTGCCATAACAGCCGGCACAAACCATAAAGTCACTTTATCGACCACAGCCTGAATCGGCAGTTTTGAGCCTTGTGCCTGTTCCACCATCTGAATAATCTGCGCCAGTACCGAATCCTGGCCGACCTTAGTCGCCTTGATTTGCAATGTTCCGTTCTGGTTTACCGTACCGCCGACAACCTGATCACCAGCCTGTTTGGCCACAGGTAAAGGCTCACCGCTAATCATCGCTTCATCGATATAACTTTGCCCGGCAACCACTTCACCATCGACGGCGACTTTTTCACCCGGGCGGATTTCAATCAGCATGCCTTGTTGTACATCGGCAATTGCCAAATCAACCCAGTGATTATTTTGTTGCACTCGGGCTGTTTTCGGCTGCAAACCGACCAGATACTGAATCGCTTCCGAGGTTTTACCTTTGGCTTTAGCTTCCAGATAACGCCCCAGTAAAATCAGCGCGACAATAACGGCGGCCGCTTCAAAGTACACATGCACGGTGGACTGCGGTAACAGCTGTGGAAAAAAGGTCGCAATACAGGAAAATCCGTAAGCTGCAATGGTTCCGACTGCGACCAGAGAATTCATATCTGGTGCCAGACGTAATAATGCCGGAATCCCATGCTGATAAAAACGTCGTCCCGGAATAATCAGCACCAAAGTGGTCAGCACAAACTGTAGATACCAGCTGTTTTGGGTTCCCAACGTATGGGCAATAAAATGATGAAACGCCGGAATCAAGTGCGAGCCCATTTCCAGAATAAATACAGGTGCTGTCAGAATGACCGCAAGCCATAAATCTCGTTTCAGTTGTGCCGTTTCATTGGCTTTCTTTTCCTGAAAAGCACCATGACTATCTGCCGACATATCCGTACCGGATTTTACTGTGGCTTGATAACCAGCTTTCTCCACGGCAGCAATCAAGGCCGGAATCTGGGAATGTGAGGCTTTCACCCAGGCAGTTTCGGTGGCCAGATTGACCTGTGCTTCGCTGACACCTTCTACTTTCAATAAAGCTTTTTCAACCCGTGCCACACATGAAGCGCAAGTCATACCTTCAATCGTCAGTTCAATCCGGTTGCTCTGAATATCAAAACCGGCTTTTTGCACTGCCTGAGTTAGTTTAAACAATGGCACAGAATTGATCGCACTCACATGCGCCCTTTCAGTGGCCAGATTCACTTGTGCATCCAGTACGCCTTCCACTTTTTTTAGGGCTTTTTCTACGCGAGCCACACAGGATGCACAGGTCATGCCTTCAATATTTAAATCAAACTGTTGCGTCGGTACATCAAAACCGGATTTTTCAATTGCTTGAACCAGCGCAGCGGCAGCAATTGGCTGCTGGCTTTTAATAAAAGCTTTTTCAGTCGATAGATTGACAGATGCCTCGACCACGCCTTCAATTTTTTTCAAGGCTTTTTCTACCCGAGCGACACAGGAGGCGCAGGTCATACCGCCAATCTGCACCTGCTGTTCATATAACCGGTTGCTGTCTTGTTCTGCCATGCCCATCTCCACACCTCAACTCATTGTTGATGTTATAGCTTAAACATTCCCATCATGGTAAGGTCAAGTCCTTCATCTGACTATTTTAAAAATAATGCAGCGTCCTGCTGCGATTTAAAATCACCCAATAAAAAGCCCGAAGATGACTTCAGGCTTGTATGGCAGTATTTAAAATATAAAATGCATCAATGTTATTCGGCAGAAATATCTTCAAACAAGATCGAAGACAGGTAACGTTCACCACCGTCTGGCAAAATCACCACAATATTTTTACCAGCATTTTCAGGGCGAGCCGCCAATTGTGCCGCGGCTGCCATAGCCGCGCCACTTGAAATACCGACCAGGATACCTTCCTGAGCCGCCGTTTTACGTGCCCACTCGACTGCATCTGCACTATGAATGGCAATCACTTCATCAACGAGGTCTAAATCCAGATTACCCGGAATGAAGTTGGCACCAATCCCCTGAATTTTGTGTGGTCCAGGTGTAATGTCTTCACCGCGTTTGGCCTGACCAATAATTGCAGACTCAGCGGGTTCCACCGCCACTGAATATAAAGGCTTATTTTTTACCTTTTCAAAGTAGCGTGAAATACCGGTAATGGTTCCACCCGTTCCGACACCTGCGACCAGAATATCGACATTGCCCGCAGTCGCTTCCCAGATTTCTGGGCCCGTAGTTTCTTCATGAATTTTAGGATTGGCCGGATTTTCAAACTGTTGTGGCAGGTAGTACAGTTCAGGATTTTCATTGACTAGACGTTGTGCTTCTTCAATCGCGCCTTTCATGCCTTTGGCCGGATCAGTCAGTACCAGATTGGCACCCAATGCTTTCACCACCTTACGGCGTTCAATACTCATACTTGAAGGCATAGTCAAAGTAATATCATAACCTTTGGCCGCCGCAACAAAAGCCAATGCAATCCCGGTATTACCGCTGGTTGGCTCGACAATATGCATACCGGGTTTGAGCTTGCCAGATTTTTCAGCATCATTAATCAACGCTGCACCTATACGACACTTGACTGAAAATGCCGGATTACGGCTTTCAATTTTCGCAAGTACCGTGGCCGGAGCGGAAATCACACGATTAATACGAACAAGCGGTGTATTTCCAATCGCGTCTGCATTATTACTATAAACCGCTATACCTAAATTATTCGGTGTTGGAAAAGCTGAATCTGTACTCATGATGATATCCCTGATGTTATTGGTTCAAGTCGCTTAAACATCATACAAGCATTTTTTTGCTTTGTAGATGTTTGATGAAACTTGCACTTCATTGCACGAATGTGAACTAAAATACTTTCTGCACTATGCAATAAATTTATCTTATCTATCAATATTTAAAATATAATTTTAATTGATAATTCAATTCATTAAAAACCATAAAACTTAACTGTTTTTAGCAAGGTATTACGGGCTAAGACCCGTATAATTAGCGGGCTGTAACTTTATAATGGACATATTGAATGAAAACCGATTTTGAAATCACGACTATGCGCGATTCAGCAGAACAGGTCGTTGGCATTTTAAAATCTCTGGCCAATACCGACCGTCTTCTCATTTTATGTCATCTGTCTCAAGCGGAACTGAATGTTTCAGAAATTGAGGAAATAACTGAGATTAAACAGCCGACACTTTCCCAGCAGCTCATGATGTTGCGCAAAAGCGATGTGGTAGATACCCGACGCGATGGCAAACAGATTTATTATTCAATTAAAGATCAAAATTTGATTGTGGTCTTAAATACCCTTTATCAATTATATTGCGGCAATCCAGCTAAATAAAGAATCTTTCTTTTTTCAGTCATTAAGATGAATTTCTTTAAACTCTTATTGATGTCGTTCTACACCATTCAATCACGATCATAGAACTTTAAAATAGGGTTTTTCAAATGATACGTGACTGACCCAGATGATTCATTTTAAACATGAATCATCAAGAATCTAGGTCAGCTAAGACTTCTTAGCAGAATTTGTGCATAATATATCCATATTTGTGATTTAGACCTTTTTATGCCAAATTCCAAGTCTAAACTTCTGCCTAGACTGCCTGCCTGGGCATGGTTAAGCCACTATACATCGGTCAAATTTAAATCCGATGTGCTGGCTGCCCTGATTGTGGTGGCAATGCTGGTGCCTCAAGGGATGGCCTATGCCATGCTGGCAGGATTGCCGCCGATCATGGGCTTATATGCCAGTATCCTGCCGATGATCATTTATGCCCTGCTCGGTGGGAGTTCGACTTTATCGATTGGCCCCGTGGCCATCATTTCCATGATGACCTTTGCCACGCTTAATCCAATTTTTGAAGTCGGCTCACCGGTCTATATCGAAGCTGCGACCTTATTGGCACTGATGGTCGGCATTATTTCCCTGCTTTTGGGATTATTCCGTTTTGGTTTTCTGATCCAGTTGATCAGTCATCCGGTGATCCAAAGCTTTATTATTGCCTCTGCCTTATTGATTGCGTTTGGACAGTTAAAGTTTTTGGTTGATCTTCCCTTAAAAGCCAATAACATTCCGGAGTTTGCCAGCAGTCTGCTGCAATATTTCCCGCTGCTGCACGTGCCCAGCCTGATTTTCGGCCTGCTCTCTATCGGTCTGCTGATCTATCTGCCCAAGTTATTAAAATCTCAGGCTGTCCAAAGCCGGCTTGGCTCTACAGATTTTCTGGTACGTGCAGTGCCGCTGATTCTGGTGTGTCTCGGCATTGCAGCAATTGTATTTCTGGATTTAAAGCTTCAGGGCATTAAAACGGTCGGTGCAATTCCTTCCGGTTTTCCACCCTGGTCTTTTCCACACTGGAACTGGGAACTGGTGATGACCTTGTTACCGGGTGCCAGCATGATCGCCATGATCAGTTTTGTGGAATCTTTGTCGATTGCTCAATCGACAGCCTTACAGCAACGCAGTCATTTAAACAGTAATCAGGAGCTGATCGCACTCGGTCTGGCCAATATCAGTGCGGGCGTGAGTTCAGCTTTTCCCGTGACGGGCAGCCTGTCGCGGACGGTGGTGAATGCCGATGCCGGTGCTAAATCACCTATGGCCGGTGTTTTATCCTCAATTCTGATTATTTTCGTGAGCCTGTTCTTTACCGGATTTTTTGAAGATCTGCCGCTGACCATTCTGGCCGCGACGATTATTGTTTCCATCTGGAAGCTGGTTAATTTCCAGCCATTTTTTGATGCTTGGCGCTATTCCAAGGCAGATGGCCTTGCCATGTGGATTACTTTTCTCGGCGTGGTCCTGATTGATATTTCCACTGGTTTGATTATTGGGATCGTCTCGACCTTTGTACTGATGTTATGGCGAATCAGCCGGCCACATATTGCGGTTGTCGGTCTGGTCGAAGGAACCCAGCATTTTCGAAATATTCAGCGGCATCAGGTCAGCACCTCAAACCGGGTGCTGTCACTGCGGATTGATGAGAATCTGACGTTTCTGAATGCCAATAGCTTTAAAGGTTATCTGATCAATGCGATCAGCCTGAATGACCAGCTGCAACATGTGATTATCAACTGTTCCAGCATCAGTGCGATTGATTTGAGTGCCCTGGAAATGCTGGAAGATTTAAATGCGGAACTGGCCAAACTGGATATTCGCCTGCATTTTGCCGAAGTTAAAGGTCCGGTTATGGACAAGCTGCAAGCTTCTAAATTGATGACGCATCTGAGCGGGCGCATTTATCTGACCCATTTTCAGGCGATTCAGGATCTGGCGCCAGAGATCTTTGAGCAGCATAAAGATTATACAATTTAAGACAGCAGATACTTGAACTTATGGCCGGAAATTCCAACCGGTCATAAGTTCCAACTTTTTTAAATTTTCAAATATAATTTGAATTTATCTATTTAACTTTGATATTTATTTCATGAATACAATTTTAAAAGCGCTGATTTATTCATCATTTTAAGAAGTTTTTCTTCAATATAAGCACTATTTTAAACCAATATATTTTATAATAAATCAATAATATCAATATCTTGGTTTTTATATAAAAATATATTTTAAGCCTTGTTTAAATTAAGTATAAAATAGCGCAACTTTTTCCCAAATTTAGCCCTCGTAATTTTCACAAGGCAACCTTATGTTTTCTGCCCTTATGCGCATGAGCTTAGTCTCTCGAATCATCATCGCCATTATTTTAGGTGTGGGTGTGGCTGTGGTATTTCCCGAAGCTACTCCCTCATTAAGCCTATTGGGCGACCTGTTTATTAAAGCCTTGAAGTCTGTTGCACCGATTCTGGTTTTCATTTTAGTTTTAGCTTCTATCGCGAATTTTAAAGTGGGTCAATCCAACACCCCCATCAAACCGATTATGATCATGTATGCAGTGGGTATGTTCCTTGCTGCACTGAGCGCTGTGGTGTCGAGCATCTTATTTCCAAGTACGCTGTTTCTGGATATCGCTGCACAAGCTGAATTACAGCCACCTGGCAGTCTGGTAGAAATCCTGAAGAATTTACTGCTCAGTTTTGTTACCAATCCGGTCGTTGCGATTGCTGAAGCAAACTTTATTGGTATTCTGGCTTGGGCAGTGGCCTTGGGTATTGCCTTCCGTCATGCATCGGATAGCACCAAGACGCTTTTGAATGATGCAGCCTTTGCAGTGAACTATGTGATTCGTTTAGTGATCAGCTTTGCACCTGTGGGTATTTTTGGTCTGGTTGCGGTGACTTTTGCTGAATCTGGTCTGGATACACTGACCAGTTATGCACATTTACTTGCTGTGTTGCTCGGAACGATGGTTTTTGTGGCACTGGTGATTAATCCGCTTCTGGTTGCCTTAATGACGCGTAACAACCCGTATCCACTGGTGTTCACCTGTTTGCGCGAAAGTGGCATTACCGCTTTCTTTACCCGTAGTTCAGCAGCCAACATTCCAGTCAATCTGGATCTGGCAAAACGTCTGGGTGTTAAAGAATCGACTTCAAGTATCGCAATTCCTCTGGGTGCTACGATCAACATGGCAGGTGCTTCTGTGACGATTACTGTATTGTCATTGGCGGCTGTAAATACTTTGGGGATTAGCGTCGATTTCAGCACTATGCTCATTCTTTCTGTGGTGGCAACCGTTTCGGCATGTGGCGCTTCAGGGGTTGCAGGCGGTTCATTGTTACTGATTCCAGTTGCATGTGGCCTGTTTGGGATTTCTTCGGATATTGCCATGCAAGTCGTTGCGATTGGTATGGTCATCAGCGTATTGCAGGATTCTACTGAAACCGCGCTAAATTCATCGACCGATGTTTTATTTACTACAGCAGTAGACCGCGCATCAAATTGATTTTATATTGATTAATCAATATGTTTAGCCAATGATTTTGTTATGCCATTACAGCGTTTACCTACCTGGGTACAATTAGGGGCGTTTTTTCTTGCGGTCAATGCCGGCATGATTAACGTCCTGGGTCTGGTGACGGTACTGCACCAGTCTGTTTCACATATGACCGGCAATGTCAGCATGCTGGCTATGGCCCTGCTGAACTGGCAACCAGAGCAGATGCTTTATCTCTTTCTGGTTACACTCTGCTATGTCATTGGTTCATCCTATAGCGGGCTGATTCTTGGAAATAGTCACTTTCGCCTGGGGCAGCTTTATGGTTACCCTTTAAGCCTGGTGGCTATTTTTATTTTGATCTGCTGGTTATTATTGCCCTATTTCCCGCGCTATGCCTTGTTATGGGCCTGTGTTGCCATGGGTGTGCAAAATGCCATGGTCAGCCATTATAAAGGTGCCATCATTCGCACTACGCATTTATCTGGCGTACTGACAGACCTCGGCTTGGCGATGGGCTACCGTTTGCGCGGTTTAGAGGTAGAATCACGACGCGTAGTTCTGCATCTGCTTATTTTGTTCGGTTTTTTAAGCGGTGGCATTCTTGCCAGCTGGCTATATCCTTATTTAAAATTAAATGCATTCCTGATCCCGGCAGTGCTGAGTCTGGTTCTCAGTCTCACGTATTGGGTGATTTATTTACGTTATCGACATCAACACGACTAATATCTGGACATTCTCATGGTTAAAAATGCATTGCAGGCACAATTGTTAAAGGCAGGATTGGTCGATAATAAAAAAGCCAAAAAACTGTCTAAACAGGCTGTGCATGAAAAACGCACCGGTGACGGTACCGAGGCTGAAATCAAGGCCAAGATTGAACAAGACAAACAGCAAAAAATGGCCAAAGATCAGGCGATTGAGCTAGAGAAAAAAGCAGCTTTGCAGGAAAAAGAACTGAAAGCCGCAATCATGCAAATGATTAATCAGCACAAAATCCGTGATACTGACGGCGATGCGGTGTATCAGTTCATTGATGACAGCAAAATCAAAAAGGTCTATTTAAACCAGCAGATCTATAATGCACTGGTGGCAGGCAGTCTGGTGATTGCACGTGAAAATGACAGCTATGCTTTCTTGCCAAAAGCGCTGGCAGATCGTATCAATGCGAAAATGCAGGGCTTTATCATTGTGAATAATTCAGAGAAAAATGAAGAAACCACCGATGAAGAAGATCCATATGCAGCCTATGTCATTCCTGATGATTTGATGTGGTAAGCATCGCGATATCATTACTGAAATATCGAAAATCAGAAACCGGCGAATTCGCCGGTTTTTTAGTTGTAGGCACTTTTATTGAATGATTTGCACCAATAGATATGTTTTAAAAAGTTATCCAATATTAAAAAATCTGATCCAAAACTATAAACTTGATCTAAATTTTTGATTGAAGAGAAAGATCGTTTGGAACAGTTTAATTTTATTCGGAATATTCAAGAATGGGCAGATCAGTACCCATGGCTGGAAATGCTATCTTCACTGAGTATTGTGATTTTACTGGCGATTCTTGCCAATCTATTTGCCAAACAGATTGTGGTACGCGGAATACGTCAACTGATTTCCAGAATGCCTTTTGCCAATAATCAGATTTTTGCTGAGCATAGCGTGATTCGCCGGATTGCCAATATTGTTCCCGCAGTAGTGATCATGAACGGGATTACCACAGTACCGCATTTATCTGACAAGGTTGAATCCTTTGTGCAAATGGGGGCACAGGCTTTTATCTTCCTGACGATTGCCCTGGCTCTTGGTGAATTACTGAATATTTTTAACCTGGTCTATCAGCGTAATCCCAAGTCACGTAACAAACCGATTAAAGGTTATTTGCAGCTGGTCAAACTGATTATCTTTATTGTCTGTGGCCTGATGATTCTCGGCACTTTCCTGAAAAAGGATGTCTTTACCTTGCTGGCTGGCTTCGGTGCCATGGCCGCGGTGTTGATGCTGGTCTTTCAAAATACCATTTTGTCACTGGTGGCGTCAGTGCAGATTTCATCTTATGACATGGTGCGGATTGGCGACTGGATCGAAATGCCCTCGCTGAATGCGGATGGCGATGTCATTGATATGTCATTACATACCATTACGGTACAGAATTTTGATAAAACAGTGACTACCATTCCGACCAACAAACTGGTGACGGATACCTTTAAAAACTGGCGTGGCATGCAGGAAGCCGGTGCACGCCGGATCAAGCGCTCGATTCATATTGATCAAAGCAGCGTGCATTTTATGTCGGCTGAAGAACAGAACAAGCTGAAAAATTTTATTTTGCTGGATCAATACCTGAATACCAAATCAGAGGAACTGGAACAATTTAACCTGCAACTGAGCCATCATTCGCAATATAACCAACGCCGTCTTACCAATTTAGGAACCTTTCGTGCCTACGTAGAGTTTTATCTGCAACAGCATTCCGGTATTAGCAAAAATCATTCCCTGATGGTTCGTCAACTACAGCCGACCAGTGAAGGTTTACCGCTAGAGATTTATGCTTTTACCAATACTACCGCCTGGGTGGAGTATGAAAATATCCAGTCTGATATCATGGATCATCTGCTGGCGATTATTCCGGAATTTGGTTTAAAGGTGTATCAAGCGCCTTCAGGTCTTGATTTAAAGGAAGCATTTACTCAACCATCTTCGATTATTACTTAAACACAAGTCATCCAATCTCAAGCCTGAGGTGCTGCTGCATTTCAGGCTTTTTTATTTCCTCATCTATTTAAAACCTGACTGGCATAAATCTGGCTTTAGTTTAATTTTTATAATCCAAGTTTTAATTGAGTGAATCATTTTGTGGCAATTTCACCCAATTACGGGCTTAAAAAAACAGAATCCTTTATAATTCCCGAAAAGCAAAATGCATGATAAGAGTACGATAATGTTTCGATGGCTTGAAAGACTGGTTGACCCCTATCCCACCAAAAATCTAAACCAACCTTTACCGACCAAGTTTTTTCCCTTTGTCTGGCAGGCAGCCTATGGAGTCCGCCGTTATTTGCTGATTCTGGTGCTGTGTACTGCCGGTGCTGCCAGCTTCGAAGCCTTACTGTATTCAAAAATTGGGGATCTAGTGAACTGGCTGAGTAAAAGCCAACCCGATACTTTTCTGGAGCAACATGCCAGTAATTTAACCTTACTGAGTATTGTTCTGCTGGCCAATATTTTCTTCGCCAGCGCGCAATCCCTGATTAAGCATCAGATTCTGTATAGCAACTTTCCGATGCGTTTACGCTGGCGCTTTCATAATCTGCTGATGAAACAGAGCCTGGACTTTTTCCACAATGATTTTGCCGGACGATTATCGGCCAAAGTTATGCAAACGGCTCTGGCAGTACGCGAATTCTGGGTCATTCTGGGTGACATGCTGGCGTATGTGCTGATTTATTTCATCACGATTAATATTGTCTTAGGTGCAATTTCACCCTTGCTGATCATTCCATTGATGGTCTGGCTAGCCTTGTTTATCTGTGCCGCGTGTTACTTCATTCCGCGTTTGAGCAAAATTTCCAATGCTCAGGCCGATGCCCGTGCGGTCATGACTGGTCGTATCACCGATGCCTATACCAATATCCAGACCGTCAAGCTGTTTGCTCATGCCGGCCGCGAAAGCCAGTATGCCAAGACTTCGATGCAGGAATTTATGATTACGGTCTACAAACAGATGCGTCTGGGTGCCCAATACGAAATCAGTATTTTACTGCTGAGTGTAGTGTTATATGGCGGCGTACTGGGTACTGCGATCTGGTTGTGGATGGAAGGTCAGGCTGAGCTGGGCATTATTGCTGCAACTACAGCAATGGTACTGAAACTGAACAGTATTGCCGAATTTATGATGTGGCAGACCTCTGCCC
Organism: Acinetobacter lwoffii; assembly: GCA_963516025.1. GTDB lineage: Bacteria > Pseudomonadota > Gammaproteobacteria > Pseudomonadales > Moraxellaceae > Acinetobacter > Acinetobacter lwoffii_R. The sequence goes on along the minus strand of CAUPZU010000024.1, from coordinate 5,286 downwards.
TGTTTGAAAATGTCGGTACCATTCAGGATGGTATGAAAACTTTAGGCCGCAAAATTGCCATTGAAGATAAACCGGGTGCCAAAGAGCTACAGCTCAATCATGGTGAAATTAAATTCGAAAATGTCAGCTTTGCCTATAATGATAAAAACGTGATTGATCAGTTTAATCTGACCATTCGCCCAGGTGAAAAAATTGGTATTGTCGGCCGTTCAGGTGCAGGGAAATCTACCCTGATTCAACTGTTGCTGCATTTTTATCATATTAACCAGGGTCGTATCTTGATTGATGGTCAGGATATTGACGATGTGACTCAGGACAGTTTGCGCAAGAATATTGCATTAGTGACTCAAGATACTTCACTGCTACATCGCACTGTCGCGGAAAACATTAAATATGGTCGTCCAGATGCGACTGATGAAGAAATGTTTGAAGCTGTGCGTAAAGCCAAAGCAGAAGAATTTATTCCTAATCTGACGGATTTGCGTGGCAAAAAAGGCTATGAAGCCTATGTCGGTGAACGTGGCGTGAAACTTTCCGGCGGACAGCGTCAGCGAATTGCAATTGCACGTGTATTCCTGAAAGATGCTCCAATTCTAATTCTGGATGAAGCGACCAGTGCACTGGATTCTGAAGTCGAAGCCGCTATTCAAAACAGTCTGGACGACTTGATGCAAGGTAAAACCGTGATTGCGATTGCGCATCGCCTGTCTACTATTGCCCAGATGGATCGTCTGATTGTGCTGGATCAAGGTCGAATCGCCGAGCAAGGCACGCATGATGAACTGGTGGCATTAAATGGTATCTATGCCCAGCTTTGGCAGCGTCAAACTGGCGGCATGCTGATCGAGCAACAAATCAAAGCATCAAAAGATCATGAATAATATGATCTCTAGAAGATTTCAAAACTTCTGATGATTTGATTATCTTCAATACTGAAAAGGTCTGGGAAAAAGGAAAACTTTGCCCAGACCTTTCTTTTTAAAATCTTCTATACAGATGAACCTTAAGTTGCCATCTATCTGGCATTTTAATGAAATGACATAATTCTCTAGTTCTGAAAGCGCTCTGATAAAGTCCTGTTCAATTCTTAATAAAACTAGACCAATCGTCCTGTCCTGAGCAAACAGATGCTGGGATGCGACTTGTTCAATAAAATAATTTTAATTTCATCAATAAAATTATGCGGTTTAAATTGATTTTAATGCTGAATTCAGGCTAATCTGCCAGTGGCAGAGTCACAATCGCCAAAATTTTGTCCAACAATTTTAATGAAAAATTTGGCGGCTTCATGCCAATATCTATTTATAAATAAAAAAATTTGAATGAGTGCAACGGATCGCGCATGAAAACAATTGCTCCACGCCAAGACCAAGGAATTCCAGGTGTTTACGGTCTCCTGCTTCTCGATGTCATTTCCCGCTGGGGTTATAATAATGAGTCGCTTTTCCAACCTTTTGGCCTGACCAGTGAACAGTTGGCAGATCCTGATTTTCGTATTCCAACCCCTGTCGCCAACGAACTGGTGAAATACGCGCTGAAACTGACCGGGGAACCGACCTTGGGCTATCATCTCGGCACACAGATGCGGATCTCGATTCATGGCTTTATCGGCTATGCGATTATGACGGCGAATAATATTACCGATGCACTGGTACTGGCGAACCGATTTATTCAACTTCGTTTACCTTTCCTACAACTGTTTTTTTCGACCTTTGGTGCCAAAGCCACGGTACAGCTGCAAACCGATATTCAGCTTGAACCTCTGCGCACCGAAATTTCAATTGCTTTAATGATTGGTCTGATCAGTATGGCCAAAGCGATTACCGGCGTTAACGATGCAACGGGAGAAATCGACTTCGATTTTAAGAAGCCGGAAGGTTTTGAACGCTTTATGGCAAAGTTCCCCACCCATCAGTTCCGCTTTGAACAGCCGCATTTAATTCTGAGTTTTGATAAAAGCTACCTGATGAACAAGCTGGTACATGCCGATCCGATTGCCAGCCAGATTGCGATTAACCAGTGTGAAACGGAACTTTCTGCCTTGGGCGAACGGCATCGGATTGCCATGCGTGTCCGAGATATCTTGACCCATGCCGAGCAGCATTATCTGAGTATTGAAAGTGTGGCAGATCGCTTACACATGTCTGACCGCACCTTAAAACGTCAACTCGCCGCCGAAGGCACCTCCTTTTCTACCCTAGTCGATCAAGTGCGTTACCGGCATGCCACCTCGTTATTATCCCGGACAGATTTTACCTTGGAACAGATTGCCGATGAACTGGGTTATAGTGATGTGGCCAATTTTAGCCGGGCGTTTAAACGCTGGAGTGGTCGCAGCCCGAGCAACTGGCGCAAAGATCCTTATTTATAAGGGAGCATAAGCCTTTTGTTTTGCTTAAAAAGAATGTATAAAACATGTCAAAAATGATCTTAAGATTTTTAAGGAGTTATCAATGAATCATCCTGCAGAATTAAAGTACGCAAGTACACATGAATGGGTGCGCATTGAGGGTGATCTTGTTGTGACCGGTATTTCCGACCATGCACAGGATGCGTTAGGTGATTTAGTCTATGTAGAAGCGCCTGACTTGAATCAGCATATCACTGCAGGTGAGCAAGCGGGTGTGGTTGAGTCGGTGAAAACCGCTTCAGATATTCATGCGCCTGTGTCGGGTGTGGTGGTAGAAATTAATCCTGACCTTGAAGATGATCCAGATTTCATTAATGATGATCCATACGGCAAAGGCTGGATCTATAAAATTAAGCCAGATAATATCGCAGATGTTGAAAAACTACTTTCAAATACAGAGTATGAAGCCGGGCTTTAATTTTGATTTTGGATAAAAAAATCAGCCTGAGGGCTGATTTTTTTGTTTTATCTAATAGAAAATTAGAATTTTTTATTCCGTTTCCGACTGATCTTCTGCATCTTTATCAGTTATTTTCGGTTCTGTAATCATGGAAAATTGGGTGGCTTGCCCAGCCGGAGCATTGTCTTGACGATTACTTTTTAATTTGATCTGTAAACGTAATTCATTGGTTGAATCGGCATTGCGCAAGGCTTCTTCATAAGAAATTTCACCCTGGTTATACAGGTCAAATAAGGCCTGGTCAAAGGTCTGCATGCCCAGTTCACGCGATTTCGCCATAATCGCTTTCAATTCGTGGAATTCACCTTTCAAAATCAGGTCAGACATCAGTGGCGTATTTAACATGATTTCAATGGCTGCTCGACGTCCCTTGCCATCCTGAGTCCGAACCAAACGCTGTGAAATGATCGCCTTCATATTGGATGACAAATCCATTAATAGCTGGTTCCGGCGTTCTTCCGGGAAGAAGTTGATAATCCGGTCCAAAGTCTGGTTGGCATTGTTCGAGTGCAGCGTTCCCAGACACAGATGTCCAGTTTCAGCAAAAGCAATCGCGTGTTCCATGGTTTCAGTATCGCGAATTTCGCCGATCAGAATCACATCTGGTGCCTGACGCAAGGTATTTTTCAGCGCATTATGCCAAGAATGGCAGTCCACTCCGACTTCACGATGAGTAATCATGGATTTTTTATGCTTGTGCACATATTCAACCGGATCTTCTACGGTAATGATATGCCCGGCTGAATTTTCATTTCGATAGTCAATCATGGCTGCGAGTGAAGTTGATTTACCGGAACCTGTTCCTCCGACTACCAATACCAGTCCACGTTTTTCCATAATCACATGTTTCAGAGATTCCGGTAATTTCAGCTTCTGGAAATTTGGAATTTCTGCAGTAATGGTACGAATCACCATGCCAACATTAAGTTGTTGTACAAACACATTGACCCGAAAACGGGAAACACCTGGCACGGTGATGGCAAAATTGCACTCAAGTTCAGTTTCAAATTCTTTACGCTGTTTATCATTCATCAGACTGTAGGCAAACAGCTTGGTTTTTTCAGCTGTGAGTTCCTGCTGTCCAAAAGGTTTCATTAAGCCTTGATGTTTAATACTCGGTGGAAAATCAGCCGTAATAAATAAATCTGAACCGCCATATTCCACCACTTTAGTCAGCATGTGATGCATGAATTTTTTTGCTTCGTCCAACAATTCTGCCGTGAACATCTTTTCCCCCGGAAATGCACAACTGCACAAATCTCAATCTTAGATTTATGCCAAATATTTTAATTTCATTGTGCAGCGTTTTATAAATATGCTCAAATATATTTGATTTATAAAGAAAATATTTTTTAATATTTATGTGACCTACTTCAATAAAAATTAAATTAAGTAGAAGTATTCAAGCTTTTTAAAGCAACTCTGCCAAAAAAATAGGATTGTAATTTTAAAGGTTGAATTCTGTTAGACGATTCATTATTTATCATTTGCGACATATAGAATGTTATTTTTCTTTCTTTATGATTACCAACTCCCCTATTTTTTATGTACCAATTTCGGTTCTATTAGATGTAATAATGAATTATGAAAAATAGGATAATGTTTATGAAAATTGAACAAAATCGTGGAACTTTGCTCAAATAACAGGCGTGAAACTTGGTAAATTATTAAAAAAGCCCGATTCAGCTAAGTTAGGCTTTTTATTTGACTATAAAAATATGATTTATATAAAATAAAATAGAGAATTTCGTATAAGGTGTATTATGTTAATTTTAGGGAAATTTAAGAATCTCTATGCAATGGTTTATTCAATATTCTTTGATTTCTTATCTTTTAGGTTAATCAGAAATAGCCAATAACATAAGCCAGGAAATAGAGCCATAAAGATAGTCCATGTATCTGTATACATCTTCCACCACTCTTTCGAAATTTCTCCTGTGTGACTCCATCCAAAAAGAATAAAAAATGGAGTAGCAATAATTATAGAGGCAATACAGATAGTTAATAAATTAAGACTGTTATAACGATTTAAAAGAATTGAGAATATGAAGCTGAAAGGTACAGTCAAAATACAATAAGCCAAGTAGACAAGACCGTGCCCTACAAGAACCACTAAAATCGAGTATAGGCTGTATTCCTGATTCATTACGATAAACAGGACTGCTGTGAAAAAAAGTAGTGGTAAAGGAGAAAGTAAGAGAGCTTTTACTATTTTTTCATTTGAGTATTTCACTAATTTAATTCTCTTATCTACTCAATAAACAATAATACTATAACGATTTTATTGGAGGTTTTTTGATTCTATTTAACATAATGGCTGTTATGCAAAGTCGACTTGTAATGCAATTTGCATTACACTACTCCTAGTACATTAAATACTTGGGAAATATGATGGCTACTGTTAACTTCAGGATCG
>CAUPZU010000023.1:0-50455 GCA_963516025.1 Acinetobacter lwoffii | reverse complement strand
CTCCCGACCCCTTAGTTCGTAGCCAAGTGCTCTATCCAGCTGAGCTATGAGCGCGCGACGTAAGTAAGCGTGGCGGTGAGAGAGGGATTCGAACCCTCGATACAGTTACCCGTATGCGTCCTTAGCAGGGACGTGGTTTCAGCCACTCACCCATCTCACCGTAACGTGCGGCCATAATACAAATTTCGGCATGGCACTGCAAGCGCAGCATCAAAAAAAAGTGCATATTTTTGCTCGTTTAAATACTTTTTAAGCAATTCCTCGATTTTTCGTGCATTTTGATAGTAAAAAAACTGTATAAATTTCCAGTTATCGAAAATTAACAGAAAATTGAAAACTTAAATGGATTATTGCAATCATTTACGTGCAGTCTGCGCACACATGTTTTATGCTAAACCTATCTCCTAAGATAAATTTAAAGACATGATGAAAAACTGGGTCGATCCTGAAGCAAAAGCTGAAGCCGAACGTTATGACAACCCTATCCCTAGCCGCACGCTCATTTTAGAAACCATCGAAAAGAACAATGCCCAGTCCCATGCAGACCTAGTCGAACATTTTGAAATTGCAGATCAAAAAAGTATTGATGCCCTGAGCCATCGTTTAATTGCGATGGTGCGTGACGGGCAACTGATGAAAGACGGCTACAAGTTTCAGATTGCCGTCGAGCAACCTGAATCCGAAGCGACGGTTTATATCAATTCCCGGGGGATGGGAACTGCCAACATTTCCGGCCAGGACGACCTATTACTGGCTGAGCGTGAACTGCGCCTGGTCTTTAATGGTGACCGCGTTAAAGTGCGTCAGACTTCGGTAGACCGTAAAGGTAAGGCCTGGGGCTATATTACTGAAGTTGTGCAGCATCGTGTCAAACAGATCATTGGTAAAGTGTCAGAGTATGATGGTGAATACTTTATCCAGCCAGCCAACCCGAATGCACATCAGCCAATTACCCTTGAAAAAGAACTGATTGAACACGCCCAAGTCAATCTGGGTGATTCGATTCGTGTGGCGATTGATACCTATCCGACCCGTGAAGAATTCGCAACTGGACATATTGTACAGTCCATGGCGGATAAGGCCGATACTGAAATCATCATTCCACAAACCATTTTAGAATATGGTTTGCCTTATGAATTCCCGGAAGAAGTTGTTAAAGAAGCCGAGAGCTTTAAAGAACCAACGGCCAAAGACCATGAAGGTCGTGTGGATCTGCGTGATTTAGCCTTAGTTACTATTGACGGTGAAGATGCACGTGACTTCGATGATGCGGTTTATGCCGAAAAACGTCCGGGTGGTGGCTATCGTGTGGTCGTGGCCATTGCCGATGTCAGCCATTATGTGCGTCCAGGCAAACCACTGGATGACGAAGCGCAGGAACGTGGTACTTCGGTGTACTTCCCGCACTTTGTTTTACCGATGCTGCCTGAAGCATTGTCGAATGGCCTGTGTTCTTTAAATCCGAATGTTGACCGCCTATGTATGGTCTGTGATTTAAAATTGTCACGTGCTGGCCGAGTCACCGGTTTTGAGTTCTATCCATCTGTCATGCATTCCAAAGCACGTTTGACCTATGATCAGGTCGCACAGTATCTGGAAGGCGACAGCCAGGCGATTACTGAAGATCGCGAAGTCCGCAAGTCGATCAACACCCTGTTCCAGCTTTATCAAGTTCTTAAAAGTTTACGTGCTGAACGCCATGCCATGGAATTTGAAACTGTTGAAACTTACATGACCTTCGACGAACTGGGCGGAATTAAAGAAATTCTTCCACGCAGCCGTAATGATGCGCATAAGCTGATTGAAGAATGTATGTTGCTGGCCAACGTGGCAGCCGCAGAATATGCATTGAAAAATGAAATGCCAATGTTGTACCGCGTGCATGAGCCACCTGAGTTCTCACGTATCCAGAAAGTCCGTGACTTCGTCAAGCTGCTGGGTTTGAATTTCCCGGAACAGCCGACTCAGAAAGATTATCAGGCGGTGATTGAAGCGACCAAAGAACGGATTGATGCACCAAGTATTCATGCCGTGTTATTACGCTCCATGATGCAGGCTTACTATGGTGCGAGTAATGCAGGCCATTATGGTCTGGCTTATGAAGCCTATACACATTTCACTTCACCAATTCGCCGTTATCCGGATTTGTTATTGCATCGTGCAATCAAAGCACATTTAAATAACAAGCCATCTCCGCTTTCAGGCGGTGCTTTAGATGAAGCTGGTGACCATTTCTCTGCCACAGAACGTCGTGCAGATGAAGCGTCGCGCTCGGTGACGACCTGGTTGAAATGTCATTATATGCAGCAGCATCTGGGCGAAGAATTTGTCGGCATTATTAGTGCAACGGCAGAATTTGGCCTGTTTGTCACGTTAAAAGATCTGTATGTCGATGGTATGGTGCATGTCAGCCAGCTAGGTGATGACTTCTTTGTCTTTGATCAAAGCAGCCAGAATCTGATCGGCCAGAACCGTGGTCAGGTCTTTGGTCTGGGTGATGAAGTCAAAATCAAGGTTGCCGGTGTCAATCTGGAAGAACGTAAGATCGATTTTGAACTGGTGCAACAACTCAGTCATGCCGGCCGTGCAGTTCGTGCCCGTGCACCGCGCGTGAGTGAGAAAAAACCAGTATCACGTCCAGCAGCGACAGAAGAAGTGTTTGGCAATAATGAACGTGAATCTAAATCCAACTTGAGCGCCGATGGAGAACAACCCATACGACGCAAAAAAGGAAAAGGAAAACCCAGCTCTTACAGTAAAAAGTCTGCTAAACCATCTGCAGGAAAGTCTGAAGCAAAGGTTAAAGATAAAGTAAAGAAAAAGGCCAAGGTCAAAAAGAAAAAGTCGAATGCAAAAGCCAAGACTGAATAATTTTTGATGGTTTAAAAAGAGCGCTACGGCGCTCTTTTTTCTTTTAAACCTTATCCAGAATAAATACGATTAGAGTAAAAATACTTACCGCATCGAATCATCAACTTAGATCAGTCTGATCAGGTACCTTCCCTATTTCTAAACAAAACTGACAGGAAAACTGCCTCCTATTTTGATCTACACTCAAGCAGTGAAATTCAAAAATCTGCAAAGACATATTTCCTATTTCTTTGAAACAGACTATGGAATTCTGCCTATTCTTAAACTATCTGTTTCGGAGTTTCAGCGAGCAACACCAATCAGTTGAACTATAACTCAACATTAGTAAAAGTAGCTTGGACATCATTGTGAACGAGATTGAATAAATCTCGATACCTCCTGCTTCAGAATAAATCACCGGTCAAGCTTGATTTCTCGATCAAGAAGCCTTACTTCTAGAACTAACACTGAAAATTAATTTGGCAGACCGACATGACTTTAGAAAAGGCAACTTTGCCTGTTCCACAATTTGATCAGATTACGCTGGCTGAGCTAAAACAAAAAATTGAAAGCTGTATCGCTGAAGGGCAAAAGTTCCTGAATGACCTCACCGAAACGCCTACTACAGTACAGGAGCAGCTGACTACTCTGGAACATGTCGACACGCTTGAAAACAATATGAGTGAGTCTTGGGGCATCTTGTCACATTTAAATGCCGTGATGAACAATGCCGAAACCCGTGATGTCTACCAAGCACTTTTACCGGGTCTTAGCGAATATTATACGCAACTGGGTCAACATACGGCGCTGTATCAGACCTATCAGCATATTTATGATGCGTCGATTTATAGTGAACTGCCGGCAGCGCAGCAAAGCGCCATTAAACTGGCCTTACGTGACTTTAAATTATCTGGGGTGGCGTTAGAGGGTGAAGCGAAAAAACGTTATGCGGAAATTTCGGCACGTCTGTCCCAATTATCTTCCGACTTCTCCAACCATGTGCTAGATGCGACTCAGGCCTATTTCAGACCGCTGAATGAAGATGAGTTAGCGGGTCTATCTTCAAATAATATTGAGCTGTTAAAACAATATGGTCAGCAACGTGAGCTGGATCAACCGGTGGCTACGCTGGATTTCCCGTCTTATCTGGCGATCATGACCCATTCAGAAAATCGCCCTCTGCGTGAAGAACTCTATAAAGCTTATACCACGCGTGCGTCAGATCAGGCTGAACAGAGCGAGTTTGACAATACTGCACTGATCGAAGAAATTCTCAGTTTGCGTCTGGAAATGGCAAAACTGCTTGGCTTTAATAATTATGCGGAATTGTCCTTAGCCAGCAAAATGGCACCAAGTGTAGAGGCCGTAGACGAATTCTTGCGTGATCTGGCAGAGCATGCACGCGCGCCAGCAGAGAAAGAAATTGCAGAACTGAAAGCGATTGCTGCTGAAGATGGCATCCGTGATCTGCAACCGTGGGACAGTGGCTATTATTCTGAAAAGCTGAAAATGCAGCAATTTAATTTGTCACAGGAAGTGCTTAAACCTTACTTCCCTGCACCAAAAATCCTGCAAGGCCTGTTCAATATTGTGAATCGTATGTATGGCATTCAAGTCATTGAACGTGAAGCGCCTGTCTGGCATCCAGATGCACGTTATTTTGAACTAGAAGATCAGGGTCAGGTGATTGGCGGTTTCTATTTTGATCTGTATGCACGTCAAGGCAAACGTGGCGGTGCATGGATGAGCGGTTTCCGTTCCCGTATGCAGACCAGTGATGGCTTGCAAAAACCGATTTGTTATATGGTCGGTAACTTTACTCCACCCGTCGGCAATCGCCCTGCACTCTTGACCCATGATGAAGTCATCACCTTGTTCCATGAATTTGGTCATGGCCTGCATCATATGCTGACAGAAGTGGACAATATTGCGGTAGCAGGTACCCATGGCGTGGCTTGGGATGCGGTCGAACTGCCAAGCCAGTTTATGGAATTCTGGGCCTGGGATCAGGAAAGTCTGGATCTGCTCAGCGAGCACATTGAAACTCAAGAATCCTTGCCGGCAGAGTTGCTGAAAGCCCTGCTCGATGCACGTTTCTTCCAGTCTGGCATGCAAACCCTGCGTCAGCTTGAATTTGCCCTGTTTGACCTGAGTATTCACCGAGCCAATCCGGCTTTAAATGCAACACAGGTTCAGGCTACTCTGAATGAGATCCGTGAAAAGTATGCGGTCCTACCGACCACCGACTATAACCGTTTCCAGCACAGCTTCAGTCACATTTTTGCCGGTGGTTATGCAGCAGGATATTATTCCTATAAATGGGCCGAAGTTTTGGCCAGTGATGCCTTCGACCGCTTTGAAGATGAAGGTATTTTTAATACCACTACCGGAAAGCAGTTTCGGGAAAATATCCTCGCAGTTGGCGGAAAAGACACAGCACTTGACGCATTTATCAATTTCCGCGGACGCGAGCCAAAAATAGATGCGTTGCTGCGTCATCAAGGTTGGACGAACCCCTCTAAAAACGCTTAAACTAGCTTTTTAAGTTGATCACAAGGTGAGTATGATGACCATTAAACGTCGTTTCATTGCAGGCGCAAAATGTCCAAAATGTCAGGCGTTAGATCGCGTCGTCATGCTGACCTCTGGTGAAGATGAATGGATCGAATGTATTGAATGTGGTTATGAAGAAAATCGTCCCACACATGTTGATCAACCAGAAACACCAGCTGTTCCAGATGAAGTTGGCGTGATTCAGTTTAAACCTCGTTCAGTAAAATAAAAATCAAGGTTCAAGCTATGTCAGTAGAACAAAGAAATAACCCCAAACTTTTAATGGGGATTATGGGGGCTTTAGTTACTGTCGTTGCATTGGTATTGCTATATCAGTGGTTGAATGCCTCTTCCGGTGAAGCGGAACGCATACATCAGGAAGATATCGCGGCTGTTCCGGCAGCAAAACCTGCGGCGAAAACTGAAGAAGATACGGCGGCAGCGAAAGCACCTGAGACGATCGAAGCTAAAGCACTGGTATCAAATCAGCTGTTAGATGCACCAGTGCCGGAGAATGCCAGTTTGGCCAAAGAAGAAGTGGCTAAATTAGATGACATCCAAGTTCAGCTCAATGAACAAAAAGCCACACTGGATGCGCAGCATAGCGATGCCGACCAGTTGATCCAACTGAAAGAGGAACAGATCAAGTTACTTGAAGCACAACTTGCTCAAAGCCAGTAAATCTCGACAGCATTTCAGCTAGAATATCGTCAGATCTTCTAGCTCAGTTGTTTCCATGTCTCCCCCAGCCGCTCCGCATCTGCTTAAAGCCATTCTGTTACTGACCTGCTCTGCTTTTCTCTTTTCAGTCATGGGCGTGTGTATCCGTTATGCCTCAGCAACGGTTGATAACGCCACCGTGGTCTTCTTTCGCAATTTTGTCGGGCTGTTTATCTTCCTGCCCTTCATTTTCAATAAAGGCATTGGTTTTTTCAAAACTGAAAAACTGTGGATGCACACCTGGCGCGCAGTGGTCGGACTGACGGCCATGTACGGCTTTTTCTATGCCATCGCGCATTTAAAACTCTCCAATGCTATGGTCTTTACCTACTCTTCTCCGATTTTTATTCCACTGATTGCCTGGCTATTTCTCAAGGAAAAAATCACACCAAGCATGTCAGTCGCGGCTCTGATTGGTTTCGTCGGGGTACTCTGTGTTGCCAAACCGGATTCGGGTCTAATTAACCTGATGTCGGTCATTGGTTTGGGTGCGAGCTTTCTGGCGGCGATGGCCTTTGTCACGGTTCGGGCACTGACTAAAACTGAGTCTCCGGAAAAAATCGTGTTTTATTTCTGCTTTATTGGCACCCTGATTTCAGTGATTCCGATGTTCTGGCTATGGCGACCTTATACCCTGACAGAACTCAGCTATCTGATTACTGCCGGTATACTGGCCAATTTCAGTCAACTGTTTATGTCCAATGCTTACAAGCTGGCTCCGGCAGGACAGATTGGGCCGGTCAACTATGTGGCGATTTTCTTTGCCGGCATGTGGGGATTTCTGTTCTGGCAGGAAGTTCCAGACCTTTATAGCCTGATTGGGCTGGGGCTGATTTTCTGTGCGATTCTACTGTGTAGTCCAATTCTGCAAAAACGCCTGAATTCATCCAAGATTTGATCAAGATTCGAAATCAAAGCAATAAAAAAGCACCCGAAGATGCTTTTTTATTGCTTTTCTTTTATTGATACCAGCCGAACAGCTTAAAGATATAAGGCACATAGGCAATGATCAGCATCGCAGGCAGCAATACAATCACCGGCAAAATCCAGCGTTCATAACGGTAGTAGAAAGACAGGTGTCGTACTTCTGCATCCGCTTCGGCCACTTCAGCATCGCCAATTGACTGTCTGGCCAGCAGATGATTCAGTGCAACCGGTGGCGTCACATAACCCAGCTCAAAACCAATCAGAGTAATCATCCAGAAATGTACCGGATGAATGCCATATTGATAGGCCACTGGCGCAACGGTCGCCGAGATCAGAATCACTGCGCCAAATGGATCCATAATCATCCCGACAAAAATCATCAAGCCGACAATCAGTGAAATCACCAGAATGGTACTACTAATATCGGTCGGGAAGGCTTCCATAATTTCAATACGTTCTAGCAAGCCACCCACACTCACCGAGAGTGCCATCAGGATGACCAAGGCACCAATATGGCCCACCGTCTCACTGGTCGAAATATGCATAGACTTCCAGAAACCGACATTACGCAAAATTTCAGTCGCTTTTGAACGCTGCACAGTATGATCAACAGCCAGTTCTTTGCCTGGTTGTTCACTATGTTCAGCCTCACGATATTCTGCATTGGCTGCGGCACCGGCTGTCGCCAGTTCAGGTGCCGATCTTGAGTTTAAAGTTGCGGTCAAAGTTTCATCCCAATGCCCCACTGCCGGCAACGGCGCAGGTTCATGACGCAACTTGTCGAACAAGACAATCATCAGCAGGATGACTGGCATCATCACTGGTGCGGTAAATTCATTCAGGTCAGTCGACAAGGCATATTTATAGAATAACCAGATCAGAATGAAAATCACGATATATGGAATAATCGCAATGAAGGCGCGACCGGATTGAGGAGCAGCCACAATAGGTGCAGCAATCCGGAATTTGTTTTCTGCAAAGAACAGGGAAATTACCAGGAATAAAGTTGAACTGAGCAGGAAGACATAAATCCCGTAGTGATAGAGTAAGTCGGTGGTCACTTCTTTATTCAGTGATGCCACAACGACAATCAGCAAGCAAGGACGTAAAACCACGCCCAGTGAACCAGACATTGCAGTGGCGGCCAATGCAAACTGACGGCGTCCGCCCGCATTCCAGACTTCCTTATAAATAATCGCACCTGCGGCAATTACGAAAATCCCTGATGCTCCGGTATAGGCGGTCGGTAATGCAGCTGCCAGCAAGATTAACCAGGTCAGGGTTTCAGGGGCCAGATTCCATGGACGCAGAATATTCAGGAACATGTCCACGACACGGGTCTGTTTCAGCAACATACCGGCCCAGATAAACAAGGCCAGATTTAGGAAAATACTGGAAAACTCTACCAATTGACCGAGGTAAATCCCCTGTCCCATTGGATAGTCCATAAAGAAGGTGAAATTTATTCCGGTGGTAATAGCCATATAGGCATATAGCGGTACACTCAGAAAGGCCAGACCAAAACTGCCGCCCTCACGCGTCGGTTTCGGTTGTTTGATCACCTGATACAGGCTGATCAAAGTGAGTGCGCTGAACAGAATCATCCACAACCAGTAGATGTATTTCATCTCCCCCATCGGCACGCCCGAGTTCAATACGGACTGATATTGGCTATAGGATGAAAATGCCAGGAAAGCATTAGCGACCAGCATGGCGACCGAATAAACTTTAAAGTCGATACGCGTGCTCGGGCTACGCAAGCCAATATGATGGGTTTTTAGAGTGGCACTGATCGCAGCAAAGACCACCATGATGACCAGAAGCAAAGCCCGGTTTTCCGTACCAAACTTGAAGATTCCAAAAAAAGAGGTTTCAAACGTCCGATAAGCCCGAATACTTGGATGAGCTTCCACATGTTGAATGGCTTTATCATAGAACAGGTAAGATTCTTCACAGACCTGCTGTGCCTGTAATACCGCAGCACGGACATCCGCTTCCGAACGCACCCCGAAGAAATCGGCGTATTCATCGGCTGCATCGGCTTTTATCTGCTGCTGAACGCGTTGATCAACATTAATATTGCGTTCACATTGTGGACGCGTCGGCTCAGCCCTTAAAAATGAATATTGCATTCCTGTTGCCGGATCGCCGTAAATACGCTCCCCCATACGCAGCAACTGACCGTGAATCATTTCCCCGGTGCCAATAATCAAAGTGAGCAAAAGTAAAACCAGCACGACGAAGGTCGAGATCCACTCTGTCCATATATAACGCAACAGACCTAATCCTGATCTGTTTTGATCATTATTTTGCATGTGTATTCCTATTTTTATTTTAGCGGCCTGATGCTTGGTCTAGGACGCTGATCTTCCCTTCTGCCTAGAAAATTCCTTTTCAAAGGTCAGGATCTTTATTCTATGTTTTGACTTTGCATGAAAATTGGCACAATAAAAATGACAATTTATATTTTCTTTTTGTATTTTCTGCCAAGTAAATTATTTATCTCTGCACTTTAATTATCCCGAAAATAATTGCTCACAATATAGATCAGCGCCAGAATCACGCCCCAAATCACCCCAAGTAAATGTGCCTCAACCAAAACCGGACTACCGATCAGCTGCGCCGTTCCGACATTGCCAATGGTGTTTTCCCAGACCAGTTTGGCAAAAATCAAAAATAATACCAGCGCCGCAAAGCCGCGTTCCCGCTTATACAGCAAATGTACACAGGCTACGGCGACATAGGCACCATGCAGCACGCCCGACAGGCCAGCATAGGCTTCAATATTGGGTAAGAAAAAATAAAAGCTTAAACTGATCAACGGTGGCAAGATCAGCAAAATGGCACAGAAATGCCAGACGGTAGCGCGTGGAAAAATGAAAGGTAAACAGATAAAGGCGAGAATGTTTAGAAAGTAATGAATCCAGCTCACATGTACCCAGTGCGCTGTCCAGAGTCGCCAGAATTCACCCAGCAGACTCTCTTGCCAGTAGATAAAATGATCCTGAAAAATTTGCAGACATGCAGAGAGAGAGACAAAAGCCGCTAGAAAAATAATTTTTCGTCGAAAATGTTGATCTAGCATCGGCCTGTTGTCCTCCCTGACCATCTAATTTGACTTCATCCCTGAAGCTTCATGCATAGTATCTGCATTACAGATCCGCACTGAACAGATCATCGAGCTCGGAAGAACTGTCGGATTCATCCCAGAAACGTTGCATGCCATCATCGCCACTACGTATACCAGTATTTTCTGTCCAGTAACGATCTGATATGCCACTGACCATAATCGCGGCCATGCTGTCAATCAGCTTGAATTGCGGATTTACCGGTTTTTCCTCCGTACGGGCCTGAGCAAAGGTTTTCAAGGCATCCCGAACTTTGGCATCATCGCCACTGGCCTGAGCCGCTACGGCATACAAGGCATGAGATAAACGTACACCTTTTTGCTCACCAATTTGTGTAGATTGTTTTAATGTTTGGTAAGGGTCAGGCTTGCCTTCCCCTGCGCCTGGCAACAAAGTCCAGATCACCGCACGGGTGGCATTCGGCGCACCCCAGAATTTCGCGTTATCCAGACACACCATGCCACGCTCGACCACGGCAGCAATATCTTTTGGTACATGCACTGCACCACCCGAGTTAATATCATTGGTCATGGCCTGCAAGCCACTGAGCATGCCCAACAGATAAACCGTTTGCTCGATATCACTGTTCATGCGTGGGCATTCTTCACCCAAGGCTTTTTGGTATTTCTTTTCATAACGGCTCTGAAACAGTTGATAACCGGTATATTGACGCTGTGCTGCCAGTGCCGCCCAGCGCTTCTGCTCGATTCGGGCATCTTGAGCTTCTGCCACCTGATTGGTTTTTGAAGCACGTAAATAGCGTAACTCGGCTTCCAGCGCTTTTTGCTCGGCACAAATACCGGCAGCCGAATACATCAGCACGGCCACCCGTGTTGGATCCGCCCCCATTTCTTTGGTCGCCATAATGGCCGGCGTTAAAGAATTCCCTGAATTACACACCATTTCAGCATCATCCATCGCTAAAATCGGCGGTACAATATGGTTTTCGGTGAAACCCAGTGCAACATTGGCACCGGTTTTAATGACCTGAGAACACCCCGTCAAAACTGTTGTTGTTATTGCAATGGTCGCCATACCTTGGCATATTTTACGGACGTCTGACATTTTCCTGTCCTCTATAATTGTGATTATGTCCATCTTTCTGCTAAAGATATCAGAAGCATTTTGTGAATAAAAGAGTATTTACTCTAATTTAGACGAGACACTTTGCCATTAAATAGCCGCGCTGCAATTGACTGTATTTAGAAGAATACCAAATTTTGGGCAAAAAAAAGTAGCATTGCGACGGTTCAGCACATGCTACTTATTAACTGTACAAGCAGAAAAATAATAAACCCTGCTTGATTAAGATGAAAATTTATCCTTCAACACTGTCCCGAGTCGTCCGATCACCAGCGTTAAAACAATCGCTACGATCAGAAACATCCATACTGGAAATTCCATTAAGGTCTCCCGTAGTTGCTGTTGGTGAGTTAAATGTACAGGCTAAAAATAAAACATGGGGAATAAATTGTCAGACAATTCCTCTAAGTCATGGATTAACCTTGATTTCTGTCTGACAATAAAAATAGGAATTTGGTCTAAATATTTGTTTTATGAGCATTTTAATTAAATCATTAAAATGCGTTTGTTTTACAACTAAATTAATTTAGTCAATAATTTTAAGGATTTCCATTGTTTGAAGGGCAATTGATCACACCAGATCAATAAAGGTCGCGCCTTGGCATGCTGGAAATACACCACAATATACGCCTGATGATCAATTACGTGACTAATACATACCCGACGGGTCGGTCGTGCTTTGGTAGTCAATGACCATTCACGTCCATCCAGATATTCAAACTGCTCAATCTGTGGTGTCTTGCGGTAAAACAGCTGATAAATCACCAAGCCTATGACAGCGCACACTGCCCAAAGTGCAATCGGTAATAACTGATACAACAGATACATCAGCAGTGCAAAAATAAAAAGCTGAAACGCCAATGCACACAGACTGCGTTTCAGCTTGAAGCAACGATTATCCATGAACGTAAAATTTAAGCTTCTTGATAAAATCTTTCAGTTCAGGACGCGGTGGCTCAGACACTTCCATAAACCAGTCCAGTAAATCCGGGTCTTCCTGCTCAACCAGCTCTGCAAACATCTGTTTTTCGAAAGGCTCAGCACTCAGGTAATGGTTTTTTACGTAGGGATCAAAATATACATCCAGTTCTTTTAGACCACGACGCGCACGATAAATCACTTTGCGCTCTTCTAAGCTGATGTCATCAGTCATCGAATTTCCCCAACTCGTTATAAACCCGAATAGTTTACCTGAAGCGCTGGCTGAATTTCGAGGGATTTCATAGAAATGACCAAAAGCATCAGCAGATTTAAGTCATTTGAACATTCCGCTCATTGCTGCTGATCTTGGCATGACCTAAGTTAAACCAAACAAATCAAAATAAGGAATAACAAGATGCAATCTGCAGCCATTCGCCCACTTGCCCCGATGCTGCCGTGCCAACTCTTTAGTACCGAACATGATGCTTTTCGCGAGACGGTACGTAAATTTTATGAGAAAGAAGTCATTCCACATACCGAGCGTTATGAAAGTCAACAGCATGTAGATCGAGAGCTGTGGAATAAAGCCGGTGAGCTTGGATTGCTCTGCGCTACCATGCCCGAAGAATATGGCGGCTCTGGCGTAGACCGGCTGTATAGCATGATTTTGATTGAGGAACAGGCCTATGCCGGAGATTCAGCGACTGGATTTTCATTGCATTCAGATATTGTTGCCAATTATCTGCTGAATTTTGGTAATGAAGCTCAAAAACAGCAATGGCTACCCAAAATGGCGTCTGGAGAAGTCGTCACCGCAATCGCCATGACCGAACCGGGAACTGGCTCTGACCTGCAAGCAGTGCGGACATCTGCTGTATTGGATGGCGACGACTATGTGATTAATGGTTCCAAGATTTTTATTACCAATGGCTATCTTTGCGATATGACGATTGTGGTATGTAAAACGGGCAATAATGACAAAGGTTCGGCCAATCTGTCATTGATTATAGTCGAAGCCGACCAAGCTGGATTTAGTAAAGGCAAGCCGCTGAATAAAATTGGCATGAAAGGTCAAGATACCTGTGAACTGTTCTTTGACAATGTTCGGGTTCCGAAAGAAAACCTGCTCGGTCCGGAAGGCATGGGTTTCATGATGCTAATGAAAGAACTAGCTTGGGAACGCCTGATTGTAGCGATTATCTGTCAGGCAGGTGCTGAAGCCGCTTTTGCCCACACAGTAAAATATACCAAGGAACGTCAGGCTTTTGGCAAGAGCATCAGCCATTTTCAAAATACCCGTTTTAAACTGGCAGAACTACGTACCGAGATCGATGTGTGCCGCGCTTATCTGGATCGCTGTATGCAGCTGCAACTCAAGCACGAATTAGGCGTAGATGCCGCTGCTGCGGCCAAATACAAGATTTCAGAAATGTACAGCAAAGTCGTAGATGAATGTCTGCAATTGCATGGTGGTTATGGTTATATGCTCGAATATCCAATTGCCCGGGCTTATATCGACAACCGTGCCAACCGGATTTATGCGGGTACCAATGAAATTATGAAAGAACTCATCGCCCGTTCACTTTAAAATGGATGCATAAAAAAGGAGTCTCTCAGGACTCCTTTTTCTGTATGCAAAAATATAAATTTAAGAGACCAAACGCGGTTTATGTTTTAAAGCATTGCTGTTTTTTCTAAATTTCAGCACCCCATCTTCAAACGAAGCCTGCTTGAGTTCCTTGCGGTCTGCCAGATAATTATTGCTGACTTTCCATGGAGCATGTTTACCCTGCTTTGGCATCACGTCTGCAGCTCGGGCAATATAACCCGAACTAAGACTACCCATGACGGCATCCTGAAGCAATTCACTCTGATCTCCCTGAGCAATCACCTGCGCATAACCTTGCTGATCCATATAGTTCAGCAGACGGCAAATATACTCAGCTGCAATGTCGACTTTAAGCGTCCAGGAGGCATTGATATAGCCAATAATCAGCGCCATATTCGGTATATCACTGACCATGATGCCTCTATACAACATATGCTGTGAGGTATCGATAGGCTGACCATCCATCGTCGCCTGAATCCCGCCAAGAATTTGAATATTCAGACCGGTGGCAGAGACTATAATATCAGCATCCAGATGTTGACCTGATTTCAGCTGAATTCCCGTTTCGGTAAAGGTTTCTATCTGATCCGTTGCAACTGATGCCTGCCCTTCACGTAAAATTTTAAACAGATCCCCATCTGGCACCACACACAGACGCTGATCCCAAGGTTCATAATTCGGGGTAAAGTGCTTCATGTCCACTTTACCTTTTAGCTGAAGTTGCACCGATTTAAGCAAAAGCGATTTTAATAATTTTGGCTGTTTCTGTGCCAAAGCATAAATCCCGCGCTGCATGCCGATATTACGCGCACGTGTCAGCTTGTAAGCGACCTCCTCGGGCAGATATTTACGCATTTTTGAATAAATAAAATCGACCGAGGGTACAGAAGCAATATAAGTTGGGGAACGTTGCAACATGGTGACATGCCCTGCTCCACCTTTCACCATCGCAGGAACCAAGGTAATCGCGGTCGCACCACTGCCAATGATGACCACTTTTTTGCCTTTATAGTTTAAATTTTCCGGCCAATGTTGCGGATGAATAAATTCACCTTTGAATGCATCTTGATTTGGAAACTCCGGCTGAAAACCCTGATCATAATTATAATAACCGGTACAACCCAGTACAAAGTTGGCGATCCAGATCTGCTTCTTACCGTGTGCATCCTCGATCTCTACTGACCATTTGCAGGTTGTAGAATCATAATTGGCACTTAAGACCCGATGCTGAAAATGGATTTTCGGCTGTAGCTTAAACTCATCCACCACTTCAGTCAGATAATTTTTGATGGATGCGCCATCGGCAAGCACGCTTTCTTTCTTCCAGGGTTTGAAATTAAAACCAAAAGTCGACATATCCGAATCAGAACGGATTCCCGGATATTTAAACAGGTCCCAAGTTCCACCAATACTTTCGCGGCGTTCAATAATCTCAAAAGAGCGTTGCGGACAATGTTTAGAAAGATGCGCTGCCAGACCAATCCCCGAGATCCCCGCACCCACGATTAAAATATCTACCTGCTTTTCCATCTTGTTCTTTTACCTAAGCGATGCTATCTGTTTTTATTAAATCACAAAACTGACAATACACAATGTCAAGTTCATTAAAAAGCCACTATTTTTTTATCTTTTGAGGCCAGATCAGTTATCTGAAACTCAATCACTTTAAATTAAAATATACAGGCATTAAAAAAGGCCGGTTTATTCAACCGACCTTTTCGAACAACTTGCGTTATTCTTCACGAAATTAGTTAACTTCGCGATCTACTAGCTCAACGTAAGCCATCGGTGCAGCATCACCTGCACGGAAGCCCGCTTTAAGAACACGTAGATAACCGCCGTTACGCTCTTTGTAACGAGGGCCAAGAACGGTAAATAATTTACCAACAGTTGCTGCTGAACGAGTACGAGCAAACGCCAAACGACGGTTTGCTACTGTATCGTTTTTAGCTAAAGTGATTAAAGGCTCAGCTACACGACGTAACTCTTTTGCTTTAGGCACAGTTGTTTTGATCAACTCGTGCTCGAACAAAGAGTTAGCCATGTTTTGGAACATCGCTTTACGATGACTGCTTGTACGGCCTAATTTCACACCACTATTACGATGACGCATGGTGATAGTCCTACTTAATTAACGGCTACGATAGGCGAAACGATCGTCCATACGGAGACTAGCCGGTGGCCAGTTCTCTAAACGCATGCCGAGTTGTAAGCCTTTAGAAGCCAGAACATCTTTGATCTCAGTAAGCGATTTTTTACCCAAGTTAGGAGTTTTAAGCAACTCAACTTCGGTACGCTGTACAAGATCACCAATGTAGTAAATGTTTTCTGCTTTCAAACAGTTAGCAGAACGAACAGTTAGCTCTAGATCATCTACTGGGCGAAGCAAGATTGGGTCAACTTCTTCACGAGGCTCTTGAGCAACAGGTGCTTGATCTTTCTGAAGGTCAACGAAGATCGCAATTTGTTGCTGCAAAATAGTTGCAGCTTTGCGGATCGCTTCTTCAGGATCTACAGTACCGTTAGTTTCAAGATCAATGAT
This sequence comes from Acinetobacter lwoffii, assembly GCA_963516025.1. Taxonomy (GTDB): domain Bacteria; phylum Pseudomonadota; class Gammaproteobacteria; order Pseudomonadales; family Moraxellaceae; genus Acinetobacter; species Acinetobacter lwoffii_R. The sequence goes on along the minus strand of CAUPZU010000023.1, from coordinate 34,122 downwards.
CAGTTTATCAAGGTCAGTACGTTGTTCTACACGCGCGTTTTCCACGGTGTATGAAACACGTTTGATTGGGCTGTAAGACGCATCTAACTGCAAGCGACCCACTGGGCGAGTTTCGCCTTCAGGGAAGCGTGAATCAGAAGTCTCGTAGCCACGACCTTGAGCCACTTTCAGACGCATTTTCAATGAGCCTGAAGCACTTAAAGTACCGATCAAATGTTCAGGGTTAACCACTTCAACATTATGAGGTAAACGAAGGTCAGCCGCAGTTACGTCGCCTGCACCTTGTTTCTCTAATGTTAAATAAGCTTCATTTTGATCGAACAGCTTAATCGACAATCCTTTTAGGTTCAGCAAGAGCTCGACGATGTCCTGCTGCAAGCCTTCCAAAGTACTGTACTCGTGCTCGACCCCTTCAATCTCAACTTCTACCACAGCTGCGCCAGGTAGAGAAGAAAGAAGGATGCGACGTAAAGCATTACCAAGAGTATGACCAAAGCCACGCTCTAATGGTTCTAGAATAACTTTTGCCGAGGTCCCGCTTGCCGCTTCGACCTTGATCGCTTGCGGAGTTAGAAACTCATTTGCAGTACGCGTCATATTGCTTCCTCAAGGATTATTTAGAATACAATTCTACAATCAAGCTTTCGTTGATTTCAGCAGGTAAATCAGAACGATCCGGTGCAGCTTTGAACGTACCTTCTAATTTAGAATGGTCAATTTCCATCCAAGAAGGCATGCCACGTTGAGTAGCTAATTCAATTGCGTTTTTGATACGTAATTGTTGCTTAGCGCCTTCGTGAACTGCGATCACATCACCCGCTTTAACTTGGATAGACGCAATGTTAACACGACGGCCATTCAAAGTGATGCTACGGTGAGATACTAACTGACGAGCTTCTGCACGAGTAGAACCGAAACCCATACGATAAACAACGTTATCAAGACGGCTTTCAAGTAGCTTCAACAGGTTTTCACCAGTTGCGCCTTTAACACGAGCAGCTTCTTTATAGTAGTTACTAAATTGACGCTCTAAAACACCGTACATGCGACGTACTTTTTGTTTTTCACGTAATTGTAGTGAGTACTCAGATTGTTTACCACCACGAGCCCCGCCGTGTTGGCCAGGAACTTTCGCATGTTTTTTTGTCTTAACATCAAACGGTTTAACGCCTGATTTAAGTTGCAGGTCTGTCCCTTCGCGACGAGAGAGTTTGCATTTTGGACCAATATAACGAGCCATGAATGTTTCTCCTTACACGCGACGTTTTTTAGGTGGACGGCAACCGTTGTGCGGGATTGGCGTCACATCGGTAATGCTGTTAATTTTATAACCCACTGCACCTAAAGCACGAACCGCAGATTCACGACCAGGACCAGGACCTTTTACAAGGACGTCCAAGTTTTTCAAACCGTAGTCTAAAGCAGCTTTACCAGCAACTTCAGCAGCTACCTGAGCAGCGAACGGAGTTGATTTACGTGATCCACGGAAGCCTTGTCCACCTGAAGTGGCCCAAGCCAGTGCATTACCTTGACGATCGGTAATAGTCACAATGGTGTTATTAAAAGAAGCGTGAATGTGTGCGACACCTTCAGAGACGGTACGAGTGACCTTCTTGCGTGCGCGAGTATCTTTAGCCATCTTTTAGCTTCCAGAAATCTTATTTCTTAATAGGTTTGCGCGGACCTTTACGGGTACGAGCGTTAGTTTTGGTGCGTTGACCGCGGACAGGCAAGCTGCGACGATGACGAAGACCGCGGTAGCAGCCTAAATCCATTAAACGTTTAATGTTCATGGAAATTTCGCGACGTAAATCACCTTCGGTCGGAACCTTAGCAACTTCTGCACGAATCGCATCAAGCTGAGCGTCATCTAATTCACGGATCTTAGTAGTTGGAGCAATACCAGCAGCAGCTAAGATAGCTTTTGAAGTATGGCGACCAATACCAAAGATATACGTTAGAGAGATAACAGCGTGCTTGTTATCCGGAATGTTTACACCGGCAATACGAGCCATTCAATTTTCTCCAAAAAGGCAGTAGATAATCAACCGCCCCACAAAAATCTTGAGGGGCGGATAATAACCTAATTCGCCTACAGAAATCAACAGGTCTTAATCAGATTAACCTTGACGCTGCTTATGACGAGGTTCTGCGCTACAAATTACGCGGATAACCCCATTACGACGGATAACTTTACAGCTACCACAAATTTTCTTAACAGAAGCTTGTACTTTCATGATGAAACCTCAAGTGCGCTTATCCCTTAGGATGAGCAGTCGTTTTTCTCATTAACGTTTGATTATCGTATTGGTGCGAAGTGAGGTGTGATTGCAGCTGAGCCATAAAGTCCATCACTACCACCACAACAATCAGCAAAGAGGTACCACCCAAATAGAATGGAATACCAAATGAACTTTGCAATACCATCGGCATCAAACAAATGACTGCGATGTAAATCGCGCCAATAAATGTCAAACGATTGAGAATATGATCTAAGTAACGAGCAGTTTGCTCACCTGGACGTATACCAGGCACGTAAGCTCCGCTGCGTTTCAAGTTCTCTGACACTTCTTTAGGACTAAATACCAGTGCTGTATAGAAGTAACAGAAAAAGATAATTAACGCACCAAAGAGCACCAAATACAACGGCTGACCAGGCGACAATACCAATGCTACATCTTGCAGGCTACGCTTAATAAATCCAGCATTTGGATCTGCACTACCCACCCACTGACCTAAGCTCGCAGGGAACAAAAGTAATGAGCTGGCAAAAATTGCCGGAATCACACCCGCCATATTAATTTTTAATGGCAAATGTGTCTGCTGTGCAGTAAATACACGACGACCTTGTTGTTTTTGAGCGTAGTTTACCGGAATACGACGCTGCGCTTTCTCAATAAACACGATCGCTGCCAAAACACCCAGAGATAACAAACCAAAAATTACCAAGCCAATCAGGCTGGTCTGGCCATTATCTACAGAGGAGAAAGATTGCATAATCAGATTAGGCAATCCGGCAACAATACCCGCGAAGATGATCATGGAAATACCATTTCCCACCCCACGCTCGGTAATCTGTTCACCCAACCACATCAAGAACATGGTTCCCGCAACCAGTGAGGTTACTGCAGGAACATAAAAAGCCAAACCAGTATTCAGGGTAATCCCCTGACTGATCAGGCCTGCACACATACCTATCGCCTGTACCAGCGCTAAGAATAATGTACCTTGTCGTGTGTATTGATTAATTTTACGTTTGCCTTGCTCGCCTTCTTTCTTTAAAGCTTCCAGCGAAGGAACCACAGTTGACATCAACTGCACGATAATCGACGCAGAGATGTATGGCATGATCCCGAGAGCAAGAATAGACATTCGTTCTAATGCACCACCAGAAAACATGTTAAACAAACCAAGGATGGTACCTTGGTTTGCATTAAACAAGTTTTCTAACGCAGCATTATTGATGCCTGGTACTGGAATATGCGCTCCTAGTCGAAACACCAACAACGCACCAATGAGAAACATCATTCGACGAATAATTTCACGGTATTTCACATGAAATGGTTGGCCTTTCATCATGTTGACATGACCTGAAGAACTAGGAGTCATAGACACTGGGGATTACTCCTCGACTTTGCCGCCAGCAGCTTCAACAGCAGCTTTAGCGCCTTTAGTCAATGCAACACCTTGAACAGTGAATGCACGAGTAATTTCACCAGAAAGTACGATACGAGCACGGATCATGTCTTTACGTACAACGTTCGCAGCTTTTAAAGTTTCAAGAGACACGATGTCGCCTTCAACTTTAGCAAGCTCAGATAAACGTACTTCAGCAGTTTTCAAAGCCAATTGGCTAGTGAAGCCGAATTTAGGCAAACGACGGTAGAGTGCTGTTTGACCGCCTTCGAAACCTGGACGAGTACCACCGCTCTTACGTGAGTTTTGACCTTTGACACCACGGCCACCGGTCTTACCAACGCCAGAACCGATACCACGGCCTAAACGAAGGTTATCACGTTTAGCACCTTCTGCAGGTGCAATTGTATTTAAACGCAGAGTCATGGCTTATTCCTCTACACTAACCATATAGTAGACTTGGTTGATCATACCACGGTTAGAAGGTGTGTCTAACACTTCTACAGTATGACCAATACGACGCAGACCTAAACCTTGCAGGCTAAGCTTGTGATTTTTCAAGCGGTGCGATGCAGATTTAGTCTGGGTAACTTTAATCGTTTTCATGATTGATTACCCTTGAATTTGTTCTACTGAAAGACCACGTTTCGCAGCAACCTTTTCAGGAGTAGTCATATCACGCAAACCATTGAAAGTTGCGTTTACTACGTTAGCAGCGTTAGTAGAACCACGGCATTTAGTCAACACGTTACGTACGCCTACAGCTTCTAGAACTGCACGCATAGCGCCACCAGCAATTACACCTGTACCTTCAGAGGCAGGCTGCATGAATACGCGGCTAGCGCCGTGACGTGCATGAATTGGGTGCTGTAACGTACCATCAACAAGGTCAACAGTAATCATATTGCGACGAGCAGCTTCAAGTGCTTTAGAGATAGCAGCTGGAACTTCACGTGCTTTACCACGACCAAAACCTACGCGACCATTACCATCACCCACAACAGTTAATGCTGTGAAAGAGAAGATACGACCACCCTTAACAACTTTGGCTACACGATCAACGGCAACCAGCTTTTCAACAAGACCTTCGTTTTGTTCAACTTTAGCCATGATTAGAACTCCAAGCCGTTTTCACGAGCAGCATCAGCCAAGGCTTTGATACGACCATGATATTTAAAACCAGAACGGTCAAATGCAACTTTAGTAACACCAGCTGCTTTAGCGCGTTCTGCGATTAAAGCACCTACTTTTTGAGCTGCTTCAACGTTACCAGTTGTACCCGCACGTAGAGTAGCGTCTAAAGTAGAAGCTTGCGCTAATACTTTGCCACCATCTGCAGAGATAACTTGAGCATAGATGTGACGCGGAGTGCGGTTTACACACAAACGAGTCGCACCCAATGCACGGATGTGCAAGCGTGTGCTTTTCGCACGACGCAAACGGGATTGTTTCTTTTCGTTCATAAGAACCTCGCGCCTTATTTCTTCTTAGCTTCTTTACGAAGTACAACTTCGTCAGAATAACGAACACCTTTGCCTTTATATGGCTCTGGTGGACGGTAACCACGGATATCTGCAGCAACCTGTCCTAAAGCTGCTTTATCAGCAGACTTAAGAATGATTTCAGTTGCAGTTGGAGTTTCAGCAGTTACACCTGCAGGAAGTGCATAATCGATCGGGTGAGAGAAACCAAGGTTAAGATGAACAACGTCACCTTTAACCGCAGCTTTATAACCAACACCGATAAGCTGTAACTTACGTTCGAAACCTTCGCTAACACCTTTTACAAGGTTGTTAAGCACAGCGCGAGCAGTACCAGCTTGCATCCAAGCGTCTTTCGACTCTTGTACTGGAGCAATAGCTAGAATACCGTCTTCCTGTTTAAGCTCGACCAGCGCATGCAGGTTGAAAGACAATGTACCTTTAGTGCCTTTCACTTCGACCTGCCGGCCGTTCTGAGTAACTGTTACACCGTTAGGTACAGTTACTGGGGCTTTAGCCACACGAGACATGAGGAATCACCTATTAAGAAACAAAAGCAATAACTTCACCACCAACGCCTGCAGCACGTGCAGCGCGATCAGTCATGATGCCTTTGCTTGTAGAAACAATTGCAATACCTAAACCTTGCTTAACGCTCGGAAGTGCATCTTTACCGCGATACTGACGTAGACCTGGACGGCTTACGCGCTTCACAGTTTCGATAACTGGTTTGCCTTCGAAATACTTTAAAGTCAAAGTAAGAGTTGGTTTGCCTTCAGCATCCGCAACTTCTACGTTTGAAATATAACCTTCTTGTTGAAGTAAGTTAGCAATTGCTACCTTCAACTTAGAATTAGGCATAGAAACAGTTTGTTTCTTTGCCATTTGTGCGTTACGAACACGTGTTAGCATGTCGGCAACGGTATCTTGCATACTCATCTATAGTGCTCCTTACCAGCTTGCCTTAACAACGCCAGGTACATCACCTTGCATTACTGTTTCACGTAATTTGTTACGGCTTAAACCGAACTTACGGAAGTAACCATGAGGACGACCAGTTAAACCACAACGGTTACGTAGACGTACTGGAGATGCATTACGTGGTAATGCTTGTAATTTCATCATCGCTTCGAAACGTTCTTCGTCTGATGCATTTACGTTTGCAATAACAGCTTTTAATTCAGCACGTTTTGCAGCGTATTTAGCAACAGTAGCTTCGCGTTTCAATTCGCGATTAATCATACCTTTCTTAGCCATATCGACCTCTTATTTGAACGGGAAGCCGAATGCACGCATAAGCGCACGGCCTTCGTCATCGGTGCGAGCAGTCGTAGTAATGGTAATATCCATACCACGAATACGATCAATCTTGTCAAAATCGATTTCAGGGAACATGATTTGCTCCTTAAGACCCATTGAGTAGTTACCACGACCGTCGAATGATTTCGCAGAGAAACCACGGAAGTCACGGATACGAGGGATCGCAATCGAGATCAAACGGTCCAAGAATTCGTACATACGTTCGCCGCGTAAAGTAACTTTACAACCGATCGGCCAACCATCACGGATTTTAAAACCAGCGATTGATTTACGAGCTAACGTAAGTACTGGTTTTTGACCAGCGATAGCTTGCATATCTGAAAGAGCACCATCAAGGAGTTTTTTGTCAGCAGCAGCTGCGCCAACACCCATGTTGATCGTGATTTTAGTGATGCGAGGAATCTCCATCACATTCTTAACGCCCAATACTTCTTGTAATTGAGCTTTAAGTTCGTCGTTGTAACGTGTTTTAAGTCTGGCCATGGCCTATATCAACCTATTACTTCGCTACCGCCACTGATTCACCATTTGATTTGAATACGCGAGTTTTCACGCCATCAATCACTTGGTAACCAACACGGTCAGCCTTTTGGGTTGTAGCATTAAAAACTGCCACGTTTGAAATATGAAGCGAAGCTTCCTGAGTTACAACGCTACCTTCAGCGCCTGTAGCACGGTTCGGCTTCTGATGCTTCTTCACCAAGTTAAGGCCTTCAACCTTAACACGGTCATTAGAAACAGACAGAACAGTACCCTGTTTGCCTTTTTCTTTACCTGCGATCACAATTACTTGATCGCCTTTTTTAATCTTAGCCATGATCGCCTCTTATAGAACTTCAGGAGCCAATGAAATAATTTTCATGAACTGTTCAGTACGAAGTTCACGAGTCACTGGTCCGAAAATACGAGTTGCAATCGGCGCTTTGTTGTTGTTCAAAATAACAGCAGCGTTATCGTCGAAACGAATCACTGAACCGTCTGCACGACGGATACCGAATTTTGTACGAACCACAACCGCATTCATCACGTCACCTTTTTTAACACGTGCGCGTGGAATTGCTTCTTTTACAGTAACTTTAATAATGTCGCCAACAGAAGCATAACGACGATGCGAGCCACCAAGTACTTTAATACATTGTACGCGGCGTGCACCACTGTTGTCTGCTACGTCGAGCATAGTTTCGGTCTGAATCATTGCCCTACTCCAAAACCGAGCAACACCGGTCGAAATTTCGAAAGGCTCAAAGAGTACTCGAAATTGACCGATGATGCAACAAGAACGTTAATTACTCAGCAGCTGCTTCAACAACTTCAACTAGAGTCCAAGACTTAGTTTTAGAAATTGGGCGGCTTTCTTTAATGGTTACAACATCACCAGCTTTTGCTGTGTTGTTCTCATCATGAGCATGTAATTTTGTTGAACGGCGGATTAATTTGCCATACAACGGGTGTTGAACTTGGCGTTCAATAAGAACAACGATAGATTTATCCATCTTGTCGCTTACAACTTTGCCAGTTAACGTGCGGACTGTTTTATCACTCATTGTCCGTTCCCCTGTTTTTCGGTAAGGAGGGTCTTAATACGAGCAATAGTCTGACGAGTAAGTGCAACTTCATGCGATTTACCCAATTGACCAGTTGCTTTCGCCATACGAAGACGGAATTGGTTAAGCTGTTGCTCATCAAGCAAAGCTGTCAACTCTTCTACCGACTTTTCACGTAGATCTTTAGTTTTCATTACATTACCGTCCGAGTCACGATAGCGGTTTTAAACGGAAGTTTAGCTGCTGCAAGCGTAAACGCTTCGCGAGCTAATTCTTCGTTAACACCATCAATTTCGTACAAGACTTTACCTGGTTTGATTTGGCAAACCCAATATTCCACAGAACCTTTACCTTTACCCATACGCACTTCAAGAGGCTTAGAAGTAATCGGCTTGTCCGGGAATACACGGATAAAGATCTTACCACCACGCTTAATACGACGGCTAATTGTACGACGCGCTGCTTCAATTTGACGCGCAGTCATTTGACCACGTTCAACTGATTTAAGTGCAATAGTACCGAAAGATACTGTGCTACCGCGGTGTGCTAGACCAGTGTTACGGCCTTTCTGCACTTTACGGAATTTAGTACGCTTAGGTTGCAACATGGATTATTCTCCTTTTTCAGCAGAACGATCATTGCGACGACCACGACGCTCTTGACCTTCACCACGACCACGACCGCGTTTAGCTGGACGCTCTTCAGCTGGAGCTGGGTTCATGACTTGTTTCATGCCACCCAAGATCTCACCACGGAAGATCCAAACTTTAACACCAATCGTACCGTAAGTAGTCTCAGCACGCATAGTCGCATAGTCGATATCTGCACGAAGCGTATGTAGAGGTACACGACCTTCACGATACCACTCAGTACGAGCAATCTCAGCACCACCTAAACGGCCTGAAACTTCTACTTTGATACCTTTAGCACCAGCACGCATCGTGTTTTGTACCGCACGCTTCATAGCACGACGGAACATTACACGTTTTTCTAATTGAGAAGCGATAGCTTCAGCAACTAGACGCGCGTCTAAGTCTGGACGATCAATTTCATTGATACTTACTTGCGCAGGAACACCCATGATAGATGTTAATTCGCGTTGTAGTTTCTCAATATCTTCGCCTTTTTTACCGATTACGATACCTGGACGAGCAGTGCTAATAGTTACTTTAGCAGCGCCTGTAGGGCGTTCGATAAGAATGTTGCTGATCATCGCGTTTTTAAGTTTTTTGATCAAAAACTCACGAACTTGAAGATCTTTAAGCAAGTATTCAGCGTATTGTTTCGGATTCGCATACCAGTTAGCGTTATGACGTTTCACAACACCTAGGCGGATACCGATTGGATGAACCTTCTGACCCATATCAAACCCCTACCTTAACGGTGATGTGACAAGTACGCTTAGTAATACGATCTGCACGGCCTTTAGCACGTGGCATAATACGTTTCAGGCTCATGCCTTCATCAACGTAGATCGTAGAAACTTTAAGGTCGTCTACATCTAAACTGTTATTGTGTTCAGCGTTTGCAATCGCAGATTCCAACGCTTTCTTAACTAGAACTGCAGCTTTTTTGTTGCTGAAGTTAAGGATGTTAAGAGCGTGCGCAACAGATTTGCCGCGGATAAGATCTGCAACCAAACGAGCTTTTTGTGCCGAGATAGCGGCACCGCGTAATTTAGCAGTTACTTCCATCATAGCACCCATTAACGTTTAGATTTCTTGTCAACACCGTGACCGCGATAGGTACGAGTTGGTGCAAATTCACCAAGCTTGTGACCAACCATGTGCTCAGAAACGATCACAGGAACGTGGTTACGGCCATTGTGTACAGAAATTGTTAAACCAACAAAATCCGGGAGGATCATCGAACGACGCGACCAAGTTTTGATCGGCTTACGGTTATTAGCCGCGATAGCCGCTTCAACCTTAGCGAACAAGTGCGCATCGACGAATGGGCCTTTTTTCAGAGAACGAGGCATTGTCAGATTCCTTTACTTGTTACTTAACGCGACGGTCGCGAATAATCATCTTAGTCGTACGCTTATTGGTACGTGTCTTGTACCCTTTAGCTTTTTGACCCCATGGGCTTACAGGTTGAATACCTTTGTTACGCCCTTCACCACCACCATGTGGATGGTCAACTGGGTTCATCGCCATACCACGAACGGTAGGACGAACACCACGCCAGCGTGATGCACCAGCTTTACCTAGTGAACGAAGGTTGCTTTCTGAGTTAGATACTTCACCTAACACAGCACGGCATTCAACGTGAATTTTACGCATCTCGCCTGAACGCAGACGAACGATAGCGTAAGAACCGTCACGACCCAACAGCTGAACTGAAGTACCAGCTGAACGAGCTAACTGCGCGCCTTTACCGATTTTAAGTTCGATGTTGTGAAGAGTAGAACCGATAGGCATGTTGCGAAGCGGCAAGCAGTTACCTGGACGAATTGGAGCATCGTTACCAGACTGTACTTTATCGCCAGCGCGAAGGCCTTTAGGAGCGATGATATAACGACGCTCACCATCAGCATACAATACAAGTGCAATGTGTGCAGTACGGTTAGGATCGTATTCGATACGCTCTACAGTTGCAGGAATACCATCTTTGTTACGTTTAAAATCAACTAGACGGTAGTGCTGCTTGTGACCGCCACCAACGTGACGAGTCGTGATGTGACCGTTATTATTACGGCCGCCAGTACGTTTTTTAGCTTCAACCAACGGAGAGTATGGTGCGCCTTTGTGAAGGTGATCGTGAACCACTTTCTCTACAAAGCGACGTCCTGGAGACGTTGGCTTACATTTTTGAATAGGCATAATTCTCGTCCTTATTCCGCTGTGCTTTCAGCGGTATCGCCCAAGTCAGCCATTTCAACATCTTGGCCAGCTTTCAGGGTGACGTATGCTTTTTTAACATCAGAACGACGTCCTAATGTTTTACCAAAGCGTTTAGACTTACCTTTAGTGATAGTCGTGTTAACTTTAACAACTTCCACACCAAAGAGTTGTTCCACTGCTTTTTTGATTTCAAGCTTGTTTGCATTTAATGCAACTTTAAACACTTGAACACCAGCAGTTTCACCTAAAACTTGTGCTTTTTCTGAGAATACAGGTCCTTGCAGGACTTGATAGATACGTTCGTTGTTCATCCGAGTTCTACCTCAATTTTCTTAGCAGCAGCTACAGACATAACAACTTTGTCGAACGCAATCAAGCTAACCGGATCGATTGCAGCAGCATCAACCACATCAACGTGTGGAATGTTGCGCGCAGCAAGATACAGGTTCTCATCAACAGCATCAGTAACGATCAATGCGCGAGTCGCATTCAAGTCGTTAAGTTTTGCAAGCAATTCTTTAGTTTTTGGAGCTGCAACAGCAAACTCTTCAACTAAAACTAGGCGATCTTGACGAACAAGTTCAGCTAGGATGCATTGCATAGCACCGCGGTACATTTTACGGTTTACTTTTTGAGACCAGTCTTGTGGACGAGCAGCAAAAGTTTTACCACCGCCAACCCAGATTGGGCTACGAATAGAACCAGCACGAGCGCGGCCAGTACCTTTTTGACGGAATGGCTTGCGACCACCACCAGAAACGTCTGCACGTGATTTCTGAGCTTTTGAACCTTGACGGCCACCAGCTAAATAAGCTGTAACCACTTGGTGAACAAGAGCTTCATTAAATTCACGACCGAACGCAACTTCTGATAATTCAACAGCAGAGCCGGAAACAGTATTTAAATTCACGTTATTTCCCCTCAGGCCTTGATCGTAGGACGAACGATTACGTCGCCACCAGTAGCACCAGGAACCGCGCCTTTAACAACTAGAACTGAACGTTCTGTGTCGATAGCAACGATCTCAAGACCCTGTGTAGTTACGCGTTCAGCACCTAAATGGCCAGCCATTTTTTTGCCTTTGAATACGCGACCAGGAGTCTGGTTTTGACCAGTAGAACCTAAAACACGGTGAGAAACTGAGTTACCGTGAGTTGCATCTTGCGTACGGAAGTTCCAACGCTTAACACCACCTTGGAAACCTTTACCTTTAGATTGACCAGTTACGTCAACAACTTGACCAACTTGGAACAATTCAACGGTAAGCGTACCACCAACTTCACGACCTTCAAGATCAGCTTCTGTAGCACGGAATTCTTGAACTAGACGACCAGCTGCAACACCCGCTTTCGCGAAGTGGCCTTTCTGAGCGTTAGTTACGCGAGATTCGCGACGTTCACCAGTAGTGATTTGAATCGCTTGATAACCATCAGTTTCAAGCGTTTTGATTTGAGTGATGCGGTTAGGATCAACCTCAATCACTGTAACAGGCACAGAAACACCAGCATCTGTAAAGATACGTGTCATACCGCACTTGCGACCGACTAAACCAATAGCCATGTGCATAAACCTCTAAAAAAGCGGCCTAATTAACTTAGAGTGTTAATTAACCCGAAAGCCTTAACCCAATGCGATCTGAACATCAACACCAGCTGCAAGATCTAACTTCATCAATGCATCTACAGTTTTGTCTGTAGGTTGAACGATGTCGATCAAACGCTTGTAAGTACGGATTTCGTACTGGTCACGCGCGTCTTTGTTTACGTGTGGTGATGTTAAAACGTTAAAACGTTCAATGCGTGTTGGCATTGGAATTGGACCACACACTTGTGCGCCAGTACGTTTTGCGGTTTCTACGATTTCTTGAGCTGATTGATCAATCAGGCGATGATCAAAAGACTTAAGACGGATACGAATTCTCTGGTTAGACATACCAGTAAACTCCAAGCCAAATATATAAAGAATCACTCTTGACGCATCTCACCCCACTTTATGTGGGCAAGTGTCAAGAGCAGTGAAATATCACTAAGGTCATGATCGATGCCACGACTGTAACGATAGTTAACTACTTTATTCGCAGTTAACCCCCTTCCTATTGAAGGGTCGCTTATTATAGCCATTGTTTAATGCATAAGCAAATCTCTTTTATGGTTTTATCCAAGTTTTCAATTTATGACTTAAAACAATAGTTTATTGTGTAAATATTAGGCAGTTTTTGCCAAAACATATTCTATAGCACGATTTAATATCTGATTTCCTTCAATAAATTTTTGCTTCGTGGTTTTTTTTAATTCAAATAAATTTTGCACATATTTTCCTGAAAATTGTGCAAGCTCTCCTTCATTTTCTAAAAACAATTCGAGTGTTTCTGGGGTAATTTCCGGATGAAACTGGAAGCCCAATACATTTCTACCCAACTGGTACATCTGATTACGACAGGCTTCATTTTCTGCCAGATGGACTGCCCCTTTAGGCAATTCAAATGTTTCATTGTGCCATTGCAGAATATTAAACTGCTCCGGCAGGCTAAAACACGTCTCTGGTAGATTCGCCACTCTGTGCACCGTGGTCCACCCCAATTCCTGTTCTGGATTGCGACTAACACCTGCACCCAAAGCATTTGCAATCAACTGCCCACCCAGACACAGGCCAATTGCCGGTTTGCCATGCGAAAGATAGCGACGCAACCAGCGTTTTTCTATTTTTAACCAAGGGAAATTTGCTTCATCATTCACACTCATGGTTCCCCCCATAATGATCAGCAAATCCACCTCTTCCACTGCAGGCAGCGCCTCGATCTCCAGCGGTCGATCCACGGGTAAAGCAAAAAATTCAGTCGCTGTAATGTGCGCCTGATGCTGCTTTAAAAATTCATAACAACTACCAAAACCTTCACCAGCAATATGCTGAAAATAATGCACTTTTAAATACGACTTCATGCTCCTCAACCTATTTTTTTAGCTATATAGATTTAGGTTTTGCAAAAATGAAGCCAACTTTTTATAAGACTTGTTGTTTTTAAACAATTCACAACGTAACTGGCAGTGAGTCACAGATTCTCTTAAGCTAGAGTAATATTTGATTACATTTGAGCGCATTCACGTGAAACAAGACTCTCAAACTCGCCTGATTCATGCACCACGAAAGGCTCCTCAAGCGATTTCTACCATTCAGCCTCCCCTCTATCGTGCATCGACCATTATCTTTAACAATACCGATGCCCTGTTTAATCGCCATTGGACCGATGACTATGACTATAGTTATGGCACGCATGGCACGCCTACAACCTTTACGCTGGGCGATAACATCGCCCAGCTCGAAGGTGGCTTGTATCACCTGCTCGCACCGAGTGGTTTATCCGCGATTAATCTCGTGAATTCTTGCTTTTTAAGCCAGGAGGATGAAGTTTGGGTGGCTGACAATATCTATGGTCCAAACATGGAACATTTACGCAATCTGGAAAAGCGTTATGGAATTACGGTTAAGGTCTACAATCCCATAGAGCTTGATACATTTCAGCCTACAGATAAAGCCAAACTGATCTGGCTCGAGGCTGCTGGCTCAGTCACCTTGGAATTTCCGGATCTGGCTGGTTTAGTGAAAAAAGCTCAGGCACACAATATTCTTACTGCGCTGGATAATACCTGGGGCGCAGGTCTGGCTTTTGATGCCTTTGATTTTAGTGAAGAGCATTTAAGTGTAGATATGACGGTACATGCACTGACCAAATATCCAAGCGGCGGGGGTGATATTCTGATGGGCTCGGTGGTTACGCGAGATAAGGCCCTGCATCACAAACTGTTCCGCGCACATGCCATTCAGGGCATTAGTGTTTCTGGTGATGATGTGGCACAGATACAACGCAGTCTGGCTTCGATGCAACTTCGCTATGAACATCAGTCGAAAAGTGCACTGGCATTAATGACATGGCTTCAACAGCAAGCCGAGTTTGTACAGGTGCTGCATCCTGCTGACCCGGACAGCGCAGGCCATCAGTACTGGAAAGAAATTTGCAAGCAAGGTGATAGTGCCGGCCTGGTTAGCGTGATCTTTGACAGCACATACGTAATGCAGGATATCCGGAATTTCTGTGATAGCTTAAAACTGTTTAAGCTTGGCTTTAGTTGGGGTGGCCCTGTCAGTCTGGTCATGCTATATAACTTAAAAGACATGCGTGTGCTGGAACATTCACACTTAAAAGACGGCTTGCTGGTTCGTTTCTGTATTGGACTGGAATATCCGGAAGATTTGATTCAAGATATTCAGCATGCACTAGAACAAATGAAAAAACTTAAAAACGAATAATAAATAACAGGAAAAGCTATGGGTAGACCAATTGTTATTGCTAAAAAAACTGCGGATACCACACAGGATATTGTGCTGCATTCCCAACTTGCCAATCGACATGGCTTGATTGCAGGTGCCACTGGTACCGGAAAGACTGTGACTTTAAAAGTATTGGCGGAGAGCTTTTCTCGAATTGGTGTACCTGTATTCCTCGCCGATGCCAAAGGCGATGTGTCCAGCCTGGCCAAAGCAGGTGAAAGCAGCCCCAAGTTTGATGAACGGATTAAAAGTCTCAATATCGAGTCCATTCCTTTTGCAGCCTCACCAGTGGTGTTTTGGGATTTATTTGGCGAACAGGGTCATCCGATTCGCACTACCATTTCTGAAATTGGCCCGCTGCTGCTGGCGCAAATACTGAATCTGAATGACACCCAGGAAGGCGTTTTATCTGCCGTGTTTCGGATTGCCGATGATCAGGGTTTATTGCTGATCGACTTTAAAGATCTGAAAGCGATGCTGAGTTATGTCTCTGAGCATGCGGCTGACTTTAAAGCTGAATATGGCAATCTTTCACCCGCCAGTCTCGGTGCGATTCAACGTAATTTGTTAGCACTGGCTGACCAAGGCGGTGACCAGTTTTTTGGCGAGCCGGCGCTGGATCTGATGGACTTTTTGCAGACGGATAGTCAAGGACGTGGCAATATCAATTTGTTGGCGGCTGACAAGCTGATGAATACGCCTAAGCTATATGCCACGTTCTTACTCTGGATGCTCTCCGAGCTGTTTGAACAGCTTCCCGAAGTCGGCGATCTGGACAAACCTAAACTGGTGTTTTTCTTTGATGAAGCCCATCTCTTATTTGATAATGCCAGCCCTGCCCTGCAAGAAAAAATTGAGCAGGTGGTGCGTCTAATTCGCTCGAAAGGTGTAGGGATTTATTTTGTCACGCAAAATCCGTTGGACTTACCTGAAAGTGTCTTAGGCCAGCTCGGCAATCGGGTTCAACATGCTTTGCGGGCTTTCACTCCCAAAGATCAAAAAGCAGTGAAAACCGCAGCAGAGACTTTCCGAGCCAATCCTGAATTTAAAGTCGATCAGGTGATTACCGAACTTGCTGTCGGTGAAGCCCTAATTAGCTGCCTGGATGAAAAAGGCATTCCGCAAATAGTAGAGCGTGGCTGGGTCATGCCGCCGCATTCATCCTTTACACCGATCTCGCTTGAAGAACGCAAGGCTCTCATGCAGCAAAGTATTGTCGCCGGTATTTATGAGCAGCCAGTCGATCGGGATAGCGCCCATGAAATGCTGCAAAACAAGGTCGCAGAACGCCAGCAACAGGCTCAGGCCGCCGAACTTGCCAAACAGCAAAGCAAGGAACAGGAAGCTCTTGCCAAGCAGCAAATTAAAGAACAGGAACGTCTGGCACGAGAACAGCAAAAAGAAGCTGAACGCGCAGCCAAGCAACGAGAAAAACTGACTCAGGATATTGTCGGCACCTTTGCCAAAAGTGCTGCCCGTAGCCTGGGCGGGAGTACTGGGCAGAAAATTGTGCGCGGCTTACTGGGTTCGCTGTTTGGCCGCAAATAATCCCTCTCCTTTTCCGATCATCATCACACTTTTTATGGGATATTTTTATATCCCGTAATTTTTTTATGGTTTTATGACTATGCGCTATTGTAAAGCCATTTTAAAAGATGTAATTTAAATACATCTTTTAAAAAACACCTGTAGACGGCTCTCATGACTCCACAACATATTGAACTTGTACAAGCGACTGTTCCTGTTTTACGTGAAAACGGCGTAGCACTTACCACGTATTTCTATAACCGCATGCTGAAAAACCATCCAGAGTTGAAAAACACCTTCAACATGGATCATCAAAGTACTGGCCGTCAACCACGTGCCTTGGCTGCCGCAGTACTTGCCTATGCCGAAAACATTACCAATCCGGGCGTTTTGGCCAAAGCCATCGAACGCATTACCACTAAACATGTCAGCCTGGATATTCAACCGGATCAATATGCGATTGTCGGTGAGAATCTGTTGCACTCGATCAGCGAAGTTTTAGATGTACCCATGGACTCAGACCTGATTGCAGCCTGGAAAGAAGCGTATATGCAACTGGCAGATATTTTGATTGGTGTGGAAAAATCTAAATATGCCACCCTAGCTTCTGAAAATGGTGGCTGGGCGGGCTGGCGCGAATTTGAAGTAGCAGCAGTCAATGATACCGACGCAGGTAAAATCTTTACACTTAAAGCTAAAGATGGTGCAGCGATTGCAAGTGCTGAAGCCGGTGAACATATTTCAGTACGTGTACAGGTGCCTGAACAGCACATTCGTCAACCACAACAGTTTAGCTTTGATCAGGCTCAAAACGAGCAATATCAAATTACTGTGAAAGCGGAAGAAAATCCAACCGCATTCTCGGTTGCACAGACACTGATCGATCACTACAAAGTTGGTGATGTAGTTGAAGTGTCTGCCCCGCTCAAGCTTTAATTGCAAAAACGGTTTAGACTAGCATCAGATTCTGATTAAAAGCTCCATTCGTGGAGCTTTTAACATTCAATTCTTTCATTTTCTAGCTGTTGACGTTATGCAACTCAATAAATTCACTGACTATGCGCTTCGGATTCTGATGTATGTCGCACAGCCACGTGATCTCCCCTATACCATTGCAGAACTTGCCGAGCGATTACAGGTTTCACAAAATCATGCCATGAAAATCGTGCATTTTATGGCGAAACAGGAGTGGCTGATTACCACACGTGGTAAAGGTGGCGGCATACGTTTAAATCCGGCCAGCCTGAACCTCCAGCTGGGACAGATTGTGCGGATCCTGCAACGCGACAGCAATGTAGTGGAATGCAATAGCCCACCCTGCGTATTACGTCCGACCTGTGGTTTAAAAGGTATTTTAGATGATGCGGTGGAACAGTTTTATAGCAGTCTGGACCAATATGTGCTTAAAGATGTGATTAGGCCACGAAATGCGCGTTTCAGTACAAATTCTCTGATCGGCCTGATTAATCTTTAAAGTCTTCCGGGTCAGGTCTTGTGACTTATTCTTGCGGCAAAGTTCGCTTGCCTGTGCGACTTCCTTTATAATGTTTCATTGTAGATCATTTATTGAAGTTGAGTTATGCACCACAGCAGAGGAAAATCCAAAAACAGTAAGACAGCCCATGCGCCTAAGCAAAAGATCAGCTACGAGAAAAAAGTTGATTCTGCCATTACTGAATATTCTGTGCGCGCACTCAACTGGCTACGCAAAGCCGAATTTTTAATGAGTGCACCCAAACTCAGTCTTTGTGTAGAAGATACAGGCTATGAAATTGCTTTTGCCGGCCGCTCGAATGCGGGTAAGTCTAGTGCGATTAATGCTCTGACCAACCAGAAACAGTTGGCACGTGCATCGAAAAAACCTGGCCGTACCCAGATGATCAACTTTTTCAGCCTGGGTAATCCGGATCAGCGTCTGGTCGACTTACCCGGTTATGGTTATGCGGCTGTGCCTGAAAAAATGAAACTGGTCTGGCAAAAAGAACTGGAAAATTACCTGATTCACCGTCAAAGCTTGCAAGGCCTGGTATTGTTGATGGATATCCGTCATCCCCTGCAACACTTTGATGTAATGATGCTGGAATGGGCTTATTCCCGCCAGTTGTTCGTGCATGTGTTATTGACCAAATCTGACAAACTAAACCGTGGTCCTGCATCCAAAGCCTTGCAGGAAGTCAAAGCGGCATTGAAAAAGATGAAGCTGGATTTCTCGATTCAACTGTTTTCCTCCATGAACAAACAAGGTTTAGAAGAACTGGCCAGCGTCATGGGTGGCCGTTTGAACTTTACCTTAGATCAAGCATCTGAATATGATCTGGACAGCATTCCGGAAGCATCAGCGCATGATTTGAATGAATCTGATGAACCGCTTGAAGAGCTCGAGCTTAGTGAAGCTGATTCTGAGCATGCTGAAGTATCGACTCATGATTTAAATGAAGCTGAAGAACCGCTGGAATTGCTTGAGCAGGATCAATCCGAGCTTAAAGCGGCAGATGAGCTAAATCAGAATAAGCGTTCAGCGGATTAAGACCATATCACCTAAATGATCTGTGATCATTCTTGATTTATTAAAACTCAACGTACAAATAAAAAAGCAGGTCAAATACCTGCTTTTTTTTATTTTTTTAAATGTTTTAGCTATCTGTAGCTTGAAGATCGGGTTCACGTGTATGCCGATCTACCACCACACTGATCATCATATCTCCCTGAACATTCACGACTGTGCGTACGGTATCCAGTAAACGGTCGATCGGTAAAAGAATGGCAATCGCCTCGGCAGGCAAACCGACCGATTGCAAGACCATAATCATGGTCACCATACCGGCACTCGGAATTCCCGGTGCACCCAAGGATGCAATCATCGCCGTCGCACAGACCACCAGCTGCTGCCCCAGACTGAGATCCAGCCCCATTAAATTGGCAATAAATAGAGCTGCAGCTGCTTCATACAGCGCCGTACCATCCATATTTAACTGTGTACCGAGTGGAATTACAAAGCCTGCAGTATGTGGACGCACACCTAAATTTTCCTGTGCGCATTTCATCGACAAGGGCATGGTGGCCGAACTGGAACTGGTGGCAAAGGCAGTAATCAAGGCAGCACGTGTGCCTTTAAAGAACGTGACCGGATCCATCTTGCCAAAAATCCACAGCAATAAAGGTAAGACCACGATGCCATGAAAAATCGTCGTGCTGGTAACCACCGCAGCGAATTCAGCCAGACGACTGAGAACTGAAACATCTTCAGTGGCAATTAATTTGGCCAATAAGGCAAAAATACCGAGTGGGGCCAGTTTCATCACCCAGCCAATCATCAACATCATGATCTCGAAAAACTGGTGACTCAGCTTGCGCACGGTACGAAATTTATCTCCACCTACGACCAGTGCCACACCCACAAATAAGGCAAAGACTACCACCGCCAAGACATTGCCATCAGCAAAAGCTTTAAACGGATTGATCAGGGTATTCTGAATAAAATTGGTAAAGAAAGATGAAGGTGTCAGGGTATCCGGCGTTTGATGTTGCGCCATGGTATCCTGGAACATCAGCACATCAATACCCTTACCGACATCAAACAGATGTGCACACGCCAGACCCAAAATGAGCGCCAAAGTGGTAGTGGTCACACAACACATCAGGGTAATTTTCCAGGTACGGCTTAGCTGCCCACCCGCCTGTAAATTGGATACGCCAACCACAATCGAGCTAAAAATCAGCGGTACTAACAGCATTTTGAGTAAGCCAATAAAAATACTGCTGACAATACCGATACCATATAAGCTGACATCAAAAAATGAGGTCTGCGGAAATACAGTCAGTAGAAATCCAAACAGCACCCCCAATACGGCGGCAATTAAAATTTGCGTATTTAAGCTCATCTTTTCATGTATTTTTAATATTGATCTTAAGCCGCACTATGCCATGCAGTGTCTATAGAATCGAGTAATATTTTATAAACGCATGGTTGAAGCATGGCATCAAATGGCCTTTTTCATCCGGCTTAAAAACAAAAAACCCAATCTAGGATTCGGCTTTTTGACAGACTACAAACTTATTGTGTTTCGATTTCACGTAAGCGGATCAGACCTTCCTGAGAGGTACTGCAGACCAGCTCGCTGTTCTGCCACATCCGGCCAAAATTCAGGCCGCGCGAACTGGCGCTCTGGGTGGCATCCATATCGTAAAGCATCCATTCATCCGCACGGAATGGTTTATGGAAGTACATGGCATGGTCAATACTGGCACATTGTAAGCTTGGCGAAATATAACTCAGACCATGTGGACGAAGCGCCGTGGTCATCAAGGTAAAGTCAGAATAGAAAGCAGCAATGGCCTGATGCAAGGAGATCTGATCGACTTCTGCAGCAATACGGTCATGCGTACGGATATAGTGCGCATAAGACGGTGCTTCAGGTTGAGGCTGGAATGGATTTTGCGGATTGACCGGACGAATTTCCACATGACGATCACGAGTGAAAGATGCACGAACATTTTCCGGAATAAACTCAATAATCTGCTTGATCAGCTCTGCTTCATTTTTCAGGCTTTCTGCCGGTGGATATTCAGGCTCTGAAATCTGGTAATTCAGGCCCTCTTCCTGATGCGCGAAAGACACCATACACATGAAAATGGTACGGCCATGCTGAATAGCGCGCACCTGACGGCTGACAAAGCTCTTGCCGTCACGGATACGATCCACTTCATAAATAATCGGTGCATTGACATCCCCGCCAAACAGAAAATAGGCATGTAATGAATGTGCTGGACGGTCTGTGGTATAAGACGCGGCGCGTAGTGCCTGCCCTAAAACCTGCCCACCGAACACGCGCTTGCCCACCAGATTCCGGCTGATTCCCCGGAAAATGTTTTCTTCTAACTTTTCTAAGCTGAGCAGCTCGACCAGTTCCTGTGTTAAGGCATTCATAAGCAACCTATCTAATATTGGAGATATCCCAAAATGGAAAAACGGATCTAAATAATTGATCTGGAATATTCTGCCACAAAATCAGACCGAAACTCTAAAGTTTGCATGACTGTTCTGTCATACTGATGTCATAAGTGACTAGGAAAAGCACCTGCTTTCACGGTAAAATTGAAGCACTTCTGTTGAAGTTGTTAAAAAAAGATATATTGTTTCGCTTTAGAAACCCGCAAAATAAATTTCCTCAGAAGTCCTGTGGTTTTGGTCAGTAAAATTAGGAGCAGCTATGTCCAAGAATGGCTTTGGTCAAATGTATCGCAAGCTTTCAAGTAAGTTACTTGATCTTGTGGTTACCCCTCATGTTCTTGGGGAAGTACCAAGTGAAGTGACAGCACCTAAATCTGATCAGACTGCAGCAGAATCGCAAAAGCTGGTCTGCTACGTTTTACAGAACCATTCGCGTAGTAATGCACTGGTTGTCGATGCAGAAACGCGCCGCTTAAAATTGCCGGCTGCACTTGATCCAATGCAACTCGGTAACAGTAAGGAAAAAGCATCAGTACTGTTTTTACAGCATCATGATGAAAATAATCTGCTCAGCTCACCACCGCATGCTTTCCCGCCGCGCCTGTTACGCCTGATTGAAATCCTGGAACAGCATCCTGAACTGGATGTCGAACTGGTACCGGTAACAGTACTTTGGGGACGTGAACCGGAGAAAGAAGATTCCTGGTTTAAGTTATTATTTACCGATACCTGGTCTACACCAAGCCGGGTCAAGCAACTGGTCAATATCGGCCTGCATGGTCGCCAGTCTTATTTAGAGTTTCATGAACCGCAGTCTTTACGCACCTTGATTAACTTTGCCAAAGAGACGCATCCAAATTCAGCGCCGGCCACCTATATTGTCAGCACTTTAAATGATTACCTGGATGGTCAGCGTGAAGTCATTCTCGGGCCGGATCTGTCCGACCGCCGTAATGTCATGCATGGCCTGATCAAGTCACCCGATGTACAGGCAGCGATTCGCAATGAGAGTATTCGTAGCAAAATCTCGATGCTGGAATCTGAACGTCGTGCGATTGGTTATCTGAACGAAATCGTTTCCGATTATTCTCATTCTACCGTACGTTTTGCCGACAAGGCCCTGACCCGCTTATGGACCCAGCTTTATGATGGTGTGGAAGTGCATAATTTCAGTACCGTGCGTGAACTGGCCAAGGATTATGAAATTGTCTATACCCCATGTCACCGCAGTCACATCGACTATTTGTTATTGTCTTATGTGATCTATCGTCGTGGCTTGATGGTGCCGTATATCGCTGCGGGCGATAACCTGAATATGCCTTTTGTCGGTCAGATTTTGCGCGGTGGTGGCGCTTTCTTTATTCGCCGTACTTTCCGCGGCAATGCGCTCTATACCACGGTGTTTAAAGAATATCTGTATAGCGTCCTGTCACGTAATACACCATTAGAATACTTTATTGAAGGGGGCCGTTCACGTACCGGTCGTTTGCTTCCGCCAAAAACCGGGATGCTGGCAATGACCGTGCATGGTCATTTACGTGGCAAATCTAAGCCGATCGTATTTTTGCCGACCTATATCGGCTATGAACGCCTGATGGAAGGTGGCACTTATGTCGGTGAAATGAGTGGCAAGCCAAAAGAAGCTGAGTCTATTTTTGGTATTTTGAAAACCCTGCGCAAGATTGAACGCATTTTTGGCAAGGTGCACCTGAACTTCGGTAACCCAGTGTTTCTGGATGATATTCTGAAACAGCATGGCGCAGAACATATCAAGATCGAAAAGAATGATGATCCGATTCCACAAGCCGTTTCTGATGCAGTGAATAGCTCGGCACAGGCCATTCTGGAAAATATCAACAGTGCGGTCGTGATCAATCCAGTATCGTTATTGTCTTTAATCTTGCTGGCTACGCCGAAACATACGCTGGATGAAGAGATCTGTATCAAGCAGCTAGATACCTATCGCACCTTGCTAGCTGCCTTGCCTTATGATGAACGCATGCAGGTGACGCCACTTTCTGGCAAGGAAATTATTGCCTATGCGATGAAGCTGAAACTGATCAAGCGGGTCAAGCATGTACTGGGCGATATCATTGCCATTGAAGATAATCAGGCGGTTCTGCTGACGTATTTCCGTAATAATATTGTGCACACCTTTGTACTGCCTTCTTTGATTGCAGCTTTGGTTGAACATAATGGTACCATTCGCCGTCATGATGTCGTGAATATCAGCAGTACCCTGTACCCATTCCTTAAAGCCGAACTGTTCTTAAAATGGCATGAAGACGAGATTCAGGATCAGGTGAATGCGCATATTGATAGCTTAATTGCCTCAAAACTGATTACACAAGATGGTGAAAACCTGATTGCACCTGCACCAAATACAGAAGCACATCATCAGCTTGAGGTTCTAGCTGCACCCGTGACTCAAAGTCTGGAACGCTACTATATGACTTTGGCACTGATTACCCAGCGCGGTTCAGGCAATATCTCGACCCGTCAGGTGGAAGAGCTGAGTTATCTGGTTGGGCAGCGCCTGTCTGTACTGTACGAATTCAACTCACCTGAGTTCTTCGACAAAGCCCTATTCCAGAGCTTTATTAAAGTCTTAACCCAAAAAGGTTATCTGTGTACCAATGAAGACAATGCGATTGTCTTTGATGAGCAGCTAACCAATGTGGCTCAATATGCAGATTTGGTACTGGATGAAGTGAAGCTACAAATGCTGCACCACATCACCGACTTTACGGATGAAGAACTGAAAGAAGCTTTGGATGCAGTTGCGGCTGAACAAGCCAAGAAACGCGCGAAGCGGAAAAAGAAGTAAGGCTTTTTATTCCCTCTCCTTTCAGGAGAGGGTTAGGGAGAGGTAATTTCAAAAAGCCCTCCTCCTAACCTCCTCCCAGAGGGAGGAAGAACTTCAATCTACTGGATTTATTTTTTCATTAACTCCAAATAATCCTCATAACAATCTGGATGCTCTAACTCAAATCCCATTTTTTGCATTCGGGTCGCATAAAGCTTCTTACCTGTCACCTGCTCACTTTCTACTTTAAGCAAAGGAAGCCCCATCTGCTTTTGGAACCATTGCAATATTTCATGCATTAATTTTGGATCGTTGTTTGTCACAATATAAGAATTTTCAGGATGTTCCACGTGAATCATCTGTGATAAGAAACGTGATAAATCTTCAATGTGAATCCGGTTGGACCAGTGCAGATTCGGATATCTCAACATCGAGGCGGCCATTTTTTGTAGGCGTTCTACCGATGCTCCATAAATCCCACTTGGACGAATGATGGTACATTTCTCAGGATAAGCAGTGAAATAAGCCTGCTCCATCTGCTGCAAGATTTTGCTCTGAGCATCATTCGGGTGAATTTCAGTTTCGTCATCTACGATTTCACCGGAATTTTGCCCATACACTCGTGTCGATGACACCACCACAATCCGTTTCACCGGATGCTGTTTCAAGGCAGAGACAATAGGTTGAACCGAATCCAGATAAGTTTGCTGATAGCCTTCAACCGTACTTTGTTTTGGACTAAGTAATACATAGACCCAGTCAATCGGTGTAACTGCTGTTAAATCCAGTTTATGCACATCCTGAATCAGATGAGTTGCGAATGAATCTGTTTTGGGACTCTGGCTAATTGTGCTAATTTGATGACCTTGCTCAAATAGTTGTTTAGCCACACGTCGGGATGTTTTACCATAACCGGTAAATAAAATATGCATTGAGCACCGAATCACAAATCTGGTTGAGGGGACATGGCTGCAGTCCATCAGTTACAAGGCGTTGGCAATGCCGCCGCTTCATTACTCGAAAAACTAAATATCTTCAATACTGATGATTTGCTTTTTCATCTACCACGTGACTATGAAGACCGTAGCACGATCATTCCCATGAATCAATTGAGCGTGGGACGCAGTTATCTGCTGGAAGGGATCGTTAAAGGTGTAGATTTTCCACCCGGTAAACGCAAATCTATGGCTGTGCTGCTGGATGATGATTTTGGCAAGGTTACTTTACGTTTTTATCATATCTATAAAGGTATTACTGACCGCTGCAAACTGGGTAACCGTTTAAGAATTTTTGGTGAAGTGCGGGTCGGTGCGCGCG
This sequence comes from Acinetobacter lwoffii, assembly GCA_963516025.1. GTDB lineage: Bacteria > Pseudomonadota > Gammaproteobacteria > Pseudomonadales > Moraxellaceae > Acinetobacter > Acinetobacter lwoffii_R. The sequence goes on along the minus strand of CAUPZU010000023.1, from coordinate 8,368 downwards.
GTCTGGAAATGTATCATCCCGAACTGCAAGTCATTACTGAGGACACACCTTTACCTCAAACCCAGCTCACGGCGATTTACCCTGCGACTGAAGGCCTGACCCAACCCAAAATACGGGATTATATTCAGCAGGCCTTGGCTCAATACAGCGACCATCTGCCTGAACTACTGCCAGCAAAATTTAGCAATGGTTATGCACTGAAACAGGCACTGGAATATATCCATCACCCGCCAGTCAATGCCAATATGCTGCAACTAGCACAAGGCTCACATCCTGCACAGCAGCGCCTGATCTTTGAAGAACTGGTAGCGCATCAGATCAGTTTATTGACACGTCGGGCCTTCATCCAGCAGGTCGAAGCGCCTTCATTTGCACCCAGTAAAACCTATGCCAAACAGCTCTTAGCCAGTCTGGCTTTTGAAATGACCGGTGCGCAAAAACGTGTATCCAGAGAAATCGTGCAGGATTTAAAAAGCAATAAACCAATGTTGCGTCTGGTGCAAGGCGATGTTGGTGCAGGTAAAACCCTAGTGGCCGGTGTCGCAGCCTGCCATGCCTTAGAGGAAGGCTGGCAAGTGGCCTTGATGGCACCGACCGAGATTCTGGCCGAGCAGCATTATCTAAACTTTAAACGCTGGTTTGAGCCTTTGGGCTTAAATGTGGCCTGGCTTTCCGGCAAGCAGAAAGGCAAAGCCCGCGCCGCAGCAGAACAGGTGATTCGGGACGGGAGCGCCCATCTGGTGATCGGTACCCATGCCCTGTTTCAGGAAAATGTCGAGTTTGCCAAACTGGGTCTGGTGATTATTGATGAACAGCATCGCTTTGGTGTGGATCAGCGCCTTGCACTCAGAAATAAAGGGCTAGATGGTATGTCTCCGCATCAACTGGTGATGACTGCGACTCCGATTCCCCGCACACTGGCCATGTCTGCCTATGGTGATCTGGATACCTCGGTGATTGACGAGCTGCCGCCGGGCCGTACCCCGATTCAGACCGTGACCATTCCATTAGATCGACGCGAAGAAGTCTTGCAACGGATTGCCAGCAACTGTGCTGAAGGTAAGCAGGCATATTGGGTGTGTACACTGGTAGAACAGTCCGAAACCCTGGATGCTCAGGCCGCAGAAGCGACCTTTGCCGAAATTCGCGAGCGCTTTCCTGCGCTGAATATCGGACTGGTACATGGCAAGATGAAAGCCGATGAAAAACAGGCGGTAATGCAGCAGTTTAAAAATAATGAATTACAGCTCCTGATTGCCACCACCGTGATCGAAGTCGGGGTAGATGTACCCAATGCTTCCATCATGGTAATTGAAAATGCTGAACGTCTGGGCCTATCTCAATTGCATCAGTTACGGGGCCGCGTCGGTCGTGGCGCCAAAGCCAGTTTCTGTGCCCTACTGTATAAACATCCGCTGTCTCAAAATGGTCAGGAACGCTTAAGAATCATGCGCGAAACCAATGATGGTTTCATGATTGCCGAGAAAGACCTGGAATTGCGTGGCCCAGGTGAACTGCTTGGAACCAAACAGACTGGCGACATGAATTTCCGTGTGGCCAAACTGGAACGTGATGATCACCTGCTCAATCAGGCACATTATGTGGCCCAGCAGATGCTCAAGGATTATCCCGATCAGGCCGAGGCATTATTGCAACGCTGGCTACCGGAAGCACCGCGCTATGCCTATGTTTAAATTACTGGAACATGGAAAATCCTGGCTGACCCGCTTACAGCCCTGCCAGCTCTGTCTGACCGATCATCAGTCCATTCATTCAGTCTGTGAAGATTGCTGGCGACAATTACCCTGGGCACATCAAACCATTCAACGGCAGGAAATGCAGTTCCAGATTGCCTGCGACTATGCTTACCCGATGGACCGGCTGATTCAACTGTTTAAATATGAACAGAAGCTGCATTTGCAAAATTTACTGGCAGGTGTGCTGTTAAGTTTAGACCTACCTAAAGTCAGTGCGATAGTACCGATGCCGATCTCGAATGAGCGTCTGGCTGAGCGCGGTTATAATCAATCTCTAGTGCTGGCCAAACATGTGGCAAAACAGTTGAATGTACCCATCTGACAACCTGTTCGACGAATGAAACAACACTCGCAAAAGGGCCTAAGCCGGCTGGAGCGGATTGAAGACATCCAATCACAATTCCAGATCAGTACCATTTCCAAGCTGCGTTACCGTCGGGTGCTGATTATTGATGATGTGGTGACGACCGGCAGCTCGATTCGAGCACTGAGCCAAACACTTGAACAACTGGGCTGTCAAAAAGTTTATGCAGCCTGTCTGGCAGGTGCTCAAATCTGAAAATTTAAGCTTGGGCGAGTAACTGCGACTTCACCCAAGGAATCACAATTTCAGTGGTCAAGGGTGCGAGTCGTAGCTCTTTTTCATCCAGATCGACCCATTTCATTTCGGCAATTTCCGCTTCAATTTTTGGTGCTTGATCCAGACTTACCCAATAGACATAACTCACCAGTTGATGATCTGGTTCATTCGCCGTCTTGGTTTCAAAACGCCCAATGAATTGCTGAATCTGTGCCTGTATGCCAATTTCTTCCTGAATTTCACGCAACATCGTTGCTTCTGGTGCTTCATTTGGCTCCAGCTTGCCACCAACCTGCATAAAGCAGAACGTCCCTTTTTTACGAACCACCAGCAGTTGCTGCGCTTCATTTAAAATAATGGCTGCAGCCACCGTAATCACTTTCATTTATTTTCTACAAATCATGCTGTGGACAGCTTATTTTACAAGATCGGTCTGATCGACCATACCCCATTTCGCTTCAGGCGGCTGATAACTTTCAAACTGGCGCAAAATATCATCCAGATTATCACTCACAATTAAAGCATCGCTAAAGCGCGCTTTGGTAAAACCTTTCTCAGTCGTCATATGGATAAATTTGAGTAAATCATCATAGAAACCATCTACATTTAAAAAAGCACAAGGTTTTTTATGAATTCCCAACTGTGCCCAGGTCCATTGTTCAAAAATTTCTTCCAGCGTTCCTGCACCACCCGGAATGGCAATAAATCCCTGTGCCAGTTCCGACATGCGGGTTTTACGTTCATGCATATTATCGACCACAAATAGCTCGGTAATATGCGGATGCGCCAGTTCACGATTGACGAGCTGTCTTGGAATTACGCCAATCACCTTGCCACCAGCAGCCAAAGCACTATCAGCAACAATGCCCATTAAACCGGAGCGACCACCGCCATAGACTAGCGTCTGATGCCTTGCTGCCAAGGTTTGGCCAACTTTTTCGGCAATCTGGGCATAGAGAGGATCCGAGCCCAGTGCTGAACCACAAAAAATTGCGATAGAATTCATCATTTCACTCTCCAATTGACGCTATATTGTACGAAATCGCTGCAAGCGCGCTTTTTCCAAAAATAACTGCTTAATATCAGTGTTTTTATTCAATTCCTTGTCTAAAATACACCCATTCCAATTCACATACTGCGCCAGGGAGAAAAGACAGCATGCTTGAAGCCTTTTACGCCACAGAGCGCGGTAGCTTAGAAGATATCACGATTAACGGTGATTTCGACCTGCATCCAGATTTAGTATGGCTTGATCTGATTGCACCTTCACAAGAAGAGCAGCAATGGATTCTAGATGCCTATGCGCAAAACTTGCCGACCTTAAAATCGCTGGAAGATATTTCCTCGAGTGCCCGATTTTACCGTGATGATGACGGCATTTTGCATATCAGTACCTATTTTTTAACCAAAAATAAAAACTATCAGGTCGAGAACGAAAACGAAGATGAATCCAGCATGCTGGCGACGGTACAAACCGTAGCATTCATTCTGCATAAGGACCGTCTGTTTACCTTGCGTGGCGAAAAGCTGGTGGCCTTTCGTGCCTTCCGTGCCCGTGCGCGCCGCAATGATTATGAAATCGATTATAAAGATCCGACCTGGATTTTATTGGGTCTGCTCGAAGCCAAACTAGATGAACTGGCCGACATTCTAGAAGATGTACATAAAGATTTAGAGAAATATTCAACTGAAGTGTTGAATAACCGCCATCGTGAGCAGATTCTCGATCTGGATGACATGATTACCCGGCTAGCTCAACTGGAAGATATGCTCGGTAAAGCGCAGCTCTGTCTGATCGATTTACGTCGTGTTCTAACTTTCCTGTCTCGTCCACGCGCCTTGGGTAGTCATATTTATGATGCGGATATCCGAGAACTTAGTGAAGATGTCCGCTCGCTGGTGGAGCATGATGCCTTCCTGTTCCAGAAAGTGCGCTTCCTGCTCGATACCACGTCCGGATTCATTAACACGGAACAGAACGATACGATTCGTCGATTCTCGATCTTGCCAAGTATGCTTGCACCGCCGATGCTCATTGCCAGTATTTATGGCATGAATACCGAAGTTCTGCCTTTTGCACAAGGCTCCATGAGCTTCATTATGGTCAGTATTATTTTGATCGGCTTTTTGATCGGGCCATTGATTTACTTTAGATGGAAGAAGTGGATTTAAGCGAGCTTTAAAGCACTGCTTTTAAAGCGAAGTGCAAGAAACGCTCCTCATCTGATTCATGTTTATTTGAAAAGCAATAAAAAAGCACCTTTCGGTGCTTTTTATTTACTGAATGATCTGTAAATCATCCTGTAAATGACAGGCCTGAATGATATTCATCATTTTAGCAGGAACAGCTTTAAACTGTAGTCCTTGCGCTTGAGGAGTTTGGCGCAACCAGCGCACCAATACCGCCAAAGCCAAAGTACTGCCACTTTCAAGCCCAGCCAAGTTGACCACAAGCGGAAATTTGGTCTGGGATTGAACCACACGCAGACCATTTAGGTAATAGTCCTGCGCATTGGCATAGTCAATTTTGCCTGAAACCTGCAATTCCTGATCCTTGAATACAATCACGGCTCACCTATCTGATTATTTCTTGTTCTTGTCGATTGCAGCTTCTGCATCCGGTTTGAAGTTAGCAATAGCTTTATCTATATTACCGCCATTACGTTTTACTGTCGCAGCAAACTGGTTACGGAATTGCAAACCTAGATCGATACCCGATACGTTGATGTTGCGGATTTTCCATTGTGAGCCTTTGTCCACCAGCTGAAACGCTACCGGAATTTTCTCGCCTTTATTATTAAAGTCGATGGTTACAACAGGGTTTTTGCTGTTGCTGGCCTTGTATGGACGCACGCTATAGGTCTGATTACTAAACTTGGAAAATGCAGAACCATAATTTTCAATGAGCGTTTCACGGAAATTCTTTTCAAACTGCGCGCGCTGTGCAGCAGTACTATACTGGTTCGTCGCATAAGTCCCCATCACAATACGCGTGAAAGACTGTGAATCAATGTATGGATCCAAATTCTGGCGGACAATCGCTTTGACCAGCGCCGGATTGTTCTGCAATTTTGCATTATCAGCTTTGAGGCGCTCAATCAAACCATCTGCCACTTTTTTAATAAAAGCAGGTGGTGCTTCAGATGGTGCAGCAAACACTGTACCAGCAACCATTGTTGAAAGAATGCTTGCTGCAAGCGTTTGTTTTACTAAAGTCTTCACTGAAATCTCCTCAATCTATTATTCAACAAATGCAGGTTCTGCATCAGTCGATTCTGAAACTGTCGCCTGTTCTGGGGCAGTTTCTTGACTATCCGACGATTTACCGGCACCGCCAGTAATGAACTTCGTCACTAAATCTTCAATTTCCATGGTGCCTTGGGTATTGGCAATCTGATCACCGCGTTTCAAATAGTTCAGACCACCACCTGGAATAATTTTCAGGTATTTTTCACCCAACAACCCATTGGTCGCTACCATAATATAAGCATCTTCATCAATATTGGTGATGGAGTTCATGTTATCTAACAGTTGTTTTTCCATGTCTTTTTGTTGCGCAGGTGCAGCCGCAGTATAGTCCGAACTATAACGTAACTCTTCCAGTGCTTCCTGCTGAACCTGCTTTAACTGTTCAGCATTAAACGAGGTCAATGAGCCATCCAGGGTCATATGCACGGTCGCCAGACGCGTGACTGGATCCAGGGTAATGTCATCCACTTGCCCCACTTTCACACCACTCAATGCCACTTTGGCACGCGGCTTAATCCCATTTACATTTTCAAAAGTCGCTGTCATTTTATAGCTGTCGGAAATATTGTGTCCGACCAGACCACTGACACGCATTGCTAGGAAAAATAAGGCAATACCAAACAAAATAACAAAAACACCAACGGCCAGCTCACTAGTACGTGATTTCATTAAACACCTCCGAACATGACCGCAGTCAACACAAAGTCAAAGCCTAAAACGCACAGTGAAGAATACACGACTGTACGCGTTGTAGAAGTTGCAATACCTTCCGATGTCGGGACACAGGCATAGCCTTGGTACACCGCAATCCAAGTACAAATTAATGCGAATACAAAACTTTTAATAATGGTGCCATTCAAGACATCTTTATAGAATTGCACGCTGCTTTCCATGCCGCTCCAATAAGCGCCTTCATCGGCACCCAGGAAATCTACCCCGACCATTTTACCGCCCATAATGCCAACTGCGGCAAAGATGACGGAAAGCATTGGCAAGCTAAAAATCCCTGCCCAAAGACGCGGCGAAATCACCCGCTTCAATGGATCGACACCGATCATTTCCATACTGGACAATTGTTCAGTAGCTTTCATCAGGCCAATTTCCGCAGTCAAGGCTGAACCGGCACGTCCTGCAAATAGCAAAGCAGCGACCACAGGTGCCAGTTCACGCAGCAAGGTCAACGCGACCGCCGTTCCTAGCATCGACTCACTACCAAAGGTCGACAAGATGCTAAACATCTGCAAACCAAGCACGGCTCCAATAAACAGGCCAGAAACCACAATAATCAGCAGGGACAATACCCCAACCCGATACATCTGATAAACAAACAGCTTTACTCCAAGCCAGGTCGGCATGGAAAATAAAATCTGCAACAGCATCAGGGTCGCGACCCCAATCCCCTGTACACGTTCAATAACGCGTCTACCTAATGCGGCAATTGCATTCATGAACGAACCTCATCACTTAAATAAGCTTGATGACTAAACTGATAATCCACCGGACCTTCTACCGAACCGGTCAGGAATTGCTGTACAAAAGCAGATGGATGCGCTTTCAGCTCTGCCGGCGTGCCCTCGCCCTGAATTTTGCCTTCTGCCACCACATAGATGTAGTCTGCAATCGATAAAGTTTCTGCAACATCATGCGAGACAATAATCGTGGTTAAGTCCAGTGCTTCACGTAATGAACGGATCAGACGAGTCAAAACGCCCATCACAATCGGGTCTTGTCCGGCAAAGGGTTCATCGTACATGATCAGCTCAGGATCCAGCGCAATCGCACGGGCCAAAGCCACGCGTCGGTTCATACCACCGGATAGCTCAGATGGCATCATCTGTTCTGCACCACGTAAACCGACTGACTCCAGTTTCAGTGCCACGATTTCCTTAATCAGATGTTCTGGCAATTTGGTATGTGCCCGAATCGGAAATGCGACATTTTCATACACGCTCATATCGGTAAACAAAGCACCGCTCTGAAACAACATACCCATCCGTGCACGTGCTGAAAAAAGTTCGGAACGTGACATCGTGGCAATATCTTTGCCGTCCAATAAAACCTGACCGTGCTCAGGAACCAGCTGCCCACCAATCAATCTTAATAAGGTGGTTTTACCAGTACCGGATGGCCCCATAATGGCGGTAATCTGCCCACGACGAATATTTAAACTCACGTCGTCATAAATCACGCGCTCACCCCGCTTGAAGCTCAGATTCTTGACTTCAATCAGAGATTGAGTATCTCGCGCTGTTTGATTTTTCATAGCTGAGTTTATTCCTGCATTTTTTCAGCATGCATACTATAAAGGAACGAAGTTCAAAATGTTAGCAGTTGAAAAAGGTGGTTTAATATCATAAAAAATGACAACAATGGATTATTTCGTATTTTTTGTAATAAAAATATGCACTTAAGCTTGAGCCAGGTACATTGATTAATTAAAAAGACTGTATAAATAATAGATAATATTACATAAAATCAAAGTCAATGCGATATATGGCATATACACCTCTATCAATTGAGATCGAAGAGTTAAGCTTTTCATATTAATAATTATCATAACCCTGACAAAACATGATTTAGTAGACATTTTACGTTAAAAAGCAAAAAACTCAATGCATAAAAAAAACCGGTATTTCTACCGGTTTTTTATCTTCATCTAGCGACTGAATTAGTCGTTAAATTTACGACGTGGACGATCTTCACCACCGAACGAACGTTCACCACGTGGCTTGTCATCAAAGTTGCGACGTACTGGACGATCACCGAAGTCACGCTTTGGACG
>CAUPZU010000022.1:0-51612 GCA_963516025.1 Acinetobacter lwoffii | reverse complement strand
TGCTCATTATAGGGCAATTTCTTACACGTGCAAGCGCTTTTAACGCACATGAATCACGAGTGTTTTATTTTTATGCACCAAATTGGTTCAATTCCATACAATTCATTACATAAGTACATATTTTTAAAACAGAAATATAAATTAAATATTTCTGCTTTATTCTATGCCTAGTTTTTCACGACTGGTGCTTTAATCGTCACACTGGTGATTTTTACAGGGTTCACCGGCACATTTTGATGCATTCCATAGTTTCGGGTCGGTACTTTGGCAATCTGATCGACGATATCCATGCCTTTAGTGACCTTACCAAATACCGCATAGCCGGCATTTCTAGCAGAACGATCCAGGAAATCATTATCGACCAGGTTTACAAAGAATTGTGCTCGGGCAGAATCCGGCTGATTGGTACGGGCCATGGCTAAAGTACCGCGTTTATTTTGCAGACCATTCGATGATTCATTTTTAATGGGTGCTTTATTATTGGCTTTTTCCTGCATGTTCACATCAAAGCCACCACCCTGCACCATAAAGCCTGGAATGACGCGGTGAAAAATCGTGTCCTTATAGAAGTTGCTCTTTACATAGCTTTCGAAGTTCTTTGCCGAGATTGGGGCTTTGTCATTGAAGAGTTCAATTTCAATATTTCCAGATGAAGTCTTCATCTCAATAATCGTATTGGCAGCAAAGCTTGGCAGACTGACCGCAGCAAGTGCGATGACACATAATGATTTCTTTAACATTTATTAACTCATCTACTTAGAAGTAATGGTTGTGAATGACTATATATTAATCTTTTATAACTCATAATGCAGTGACCTGCCGACTAAAGACAAGAGAATAAGAATGAAGCATGCATTATTACAGGAGCAAAATATCCACCAGTTTCCACCTTGGCGTTTGCAGGGTGAGGGTTTTATTCTGAATTATTGGTTGACCCCCAGCTTTATCGAGCAAGCAAAACAATTCCGGATCGCACCTTCTCCGCTGGGTCGTATGGTCCAAGTCTTGTTGGTGCGTTATCACACCTCGCCGATTGGCCCTTATGATGAGTTACTGATTCTGGATCATCCTTTAATTAGTAAACGGCGCCTCAGTTCGATTCCTAAAATTTATGTGTCTACCCATGAGTCTGTGGTACACGGTCAGTATTTATGGGGCATTCCCAAAGAACATGCGCAATTTGAATGGCAGGAAAAGGATCAGGAAGCGCTGTGTCAGATTCAGCATCAAAACCAGCATATGGCGATTCGGCTGAAGAAAACCAAATCTGCACTCCAGTTCTACATTAATAGTCATCATATTCCAGCGTCTATGCTGAAGATTCAGCAAGCCTGGAAAGGGCAGTGTTTTCAGTTTAGTCCACAGTTCCGCGGTCACCTCTCCAAACTCTCGCAAGTAGAGTGGCAAGATGCCGAGAATATATTTCCAGACTTTTCCAAAGCCAAATTGCTGCAAAGCTTTTATGTCCCCAAATTCAATTTGATCTTTCCTGAAGCGCAGATCAGTAGCAAAGTATAAGAACTGATAAAAACTTATCTATAAAAAAAGGTGTTTCATGAGAAACACCTTTTTTTATTTATACTTTCGATTTAACTATTTTTATCCCAGAATTTGCGGAAGTTTTTGCTGATCTCAATCACATATTTTTTGGCACGGCGAGAGATCGGCGTCAGGTTAATAAAACCATGTGCCTGATCGGTATATTCATGATAATGAACACTCACGCCATTCTGACGTAGTTTATGTGCATAGATTGAACCTTCATCATGCAGGACATCATGACGTGCAGTAATCACATAACTTGGCGGCAAGTTTTGCAATTCACCATAGGTCGGTGAAATCAACGGATCATCCAGTTCAATCTGATGGGTTTGGGCATACATTAAGGTCACCAGATCAATATCCTGCTCTGAAAGTACCAGTCCATCTTTATAGGCATAAAAAGAAGGATGGCGACTTTTAAAATCAACTGCCGGATAAAGCAAAAGCTGCGCTCGTGCGGCATAAGATTTACCTGCACTGCGCTGTGCCACGACAGTAGCCAGATTTCCGCCCGCACTGTCCCCTGCCACGGCAATCCGGTTTTTATAGACTTTTAGCTGCTTGCTATGCTGATGTGCCCATGCCAAGGCATCTTCACAAACCTGTACCATCTGCAAGGGACTAAATTCTGGCGTCAGCGGATAAGCCACGCTTAGCACCTGTACTTTGGCATGTACTGCCAGCAAGCGACAGAATTCATCATGGCTGTCCAGACCGCCCACCATAAATGCACCGCCATGATAAAAAATCACCATCGGTAACTTCTTTTGCGGTGCAGGATGATAATGTCGTGCAAAAATACTGCCACTCTGTAGAGGAAGGCGGAGCTCTTCGACAAATTTGACCGCAGTCGGTCTAGCCCGGATCGCTTTCATGCGTGCATCAAACAATGTGCGCGAATGTGCCAGATCCTCACTGATAAAACTGCTATACCCCTGTTTTATCTGGATGGCCATCAAGCATTTAACCAATGGATCTAAATCAGGATAGACATGAGGATAATCCAGGGTCTTAACCAATGCTTCCTGTGCAATGCCAGGCAAGCGGTCCAGCATACGCGCTGCCGTCCCTTGTCCTTTTTCCATCACACTTTTCAGAACCGGAGGATTCACAGTCATTATTTTTAGTCCTTATTCTCTTAATTCTTCATAGTTTCTACACGATTAGCGTTTCAGTGACCATATTCTTATATAAGTCTTAATATCAATGTACATATAGCTTTTACCCGATACGTTACCCTTATTTATAAAAGATGTCATTGACCGTTTAAAGGTTATTTTTGACGTACTTTTGCGAGCTTAAGTATATTTTTTATTACAAACCGGGAGGATGCCTATGGCTAGCAAAATTATAGCTCTGTCTTTGGCGACTGCATTTTTAGCTGTAGGCTGCGTCGCATTTCCTGAAGATGGTGGCTATTATGATGGCCGCTATGATCAGCGTTATGATCGTCGCTATGAACTGGACCGGCGTTATGAACAAGATCGTCGCTATGAGCGGCAACGCTGGGAATATGAACAGCAACGCAAACGCATTGAACTGGATCGACGTAAACAGGAATTACAACGTCGCAATTGGGAGCAGGATCGTAAAAGACAGTTAGAGCTGGATCGACGTAAAAGCCAACTGGAACGACAGCGCCATGAACAGCAACGTAAAAATATCATGACGCAACGGCAAAAACAGGCAGAGGCAGAACGTAAACGTCGTCAGGATCTGGAGCGTAAACGTGTAAAAGATCAACGCAGTAAAAAAGTCCAGCAAAATCGTTCTAATCAACGCTGGAATGACAACCGACGTCATCAGGAACAACGTTCACGGGATCGTCGTGACTAAGACTTGAATCACCCTCTCTATTAAAAGCCCAGACTGGGCTTTTTTAATGAAAAAGGTAGCTGCCAGATAGACAAAGGCCCTAAAGAAAATTTCTTTGAGGCCTTTGCAGATGGTTATGTTAAACGAACTTCCACTTCGCTTATGCTTCTCAGCAATTCAACCAGAACATCCTGTTCTCTACACAAATTATCCTATCGGATCAACTTGCTCTCATGAAGCGGACATTCACTATCCAAGCTGTAAGTTTTATCTTACAAACCGCTAAAATAGAGACGACTGATTCCCACAAATTCAAAAAAGGTAAATTCTGGACAAAAAAAAGGCTTATCTAGAGAACAGGATAAGCCACGAAAACACATTTCAAAATAAGAAGAAACTACAGTGATAGAATCTGGAATAAATATTAATCAAAAGTTCATCTATTGTGAAAGACTTTATTGCTTAGATATTAATCGCTTTTATGTCTAATAAATAAACAGGCAAAAAAAAGCTGAGTTTTGGGGATACTCAGCTTGAAAAAAGCAACTCTAAAATAGGGCAACAGCAACCCGGTTCGGCTCTCTCCTCTGAACAAGGTCGCTGTTAATAGAAGTATGATGCAATTTTTTTACCAATACTTAAAACGGATTAAAATTATTAATTTGATTCAAAAATACGATTATTCATTTTTTATATTTATTTTCAAATACTTAATTCTTAAATTTAGTCGCGAATTAAATCTATTCAGTTCAAAATTCGGATTCATCGCTGCTGATGTCCGTGTATTTTATTCTCATCCTATCCTGCTGTTGTGTTCTGAATAGCTTGTTCTGCTATCCGCTGGATTCAGTATTTTGTATAAATCTTAAATTTAATCTGGGTCGACGCTTGAATTTTTACACCCTGCCCCGATTTCTTTAGGTAATCAAGAACTTCACAACCATGGCAGTTCAGCATAAACGCAGTGAACACTGAGGCCTAAGGACTGTACATGTTTAAGAACCCATTTAAACGGAGTAAATCAATGGCGACTGAGCAAAACGAGCAAGCTCAACAACTTGAGCAAGAGCAAGCGGAACAAGATACAGCGCAAACTCAAGCTGAAACCGAGCAGGCTGAAGTTTCCGTTGAGTCTTTACAAGAGCAGATTGCGCAGCTTGAAGGTGATTTAAAGTTAGAAAAAGCCCGTACCGCCAATGCAGTTTATGAAGCACAAAAGAGTGTTGAACGTATTCAGCGTGAATCTGAAAAGCATAAAGATACAGTTCTGGAAAAGTTCTCTAAAGAGCTTCTAGAAACAGTCGACAATCTGGAACGTGCCATTGTGGCTGCAGGTGAAGAGCAAACACCATTGCGTGAAGGTGTTGAACTGACCCTTAAATCTTTATTGCATACCTTGGAGAAATTTGGGGTTGTGGCAGTGGATACTAACAACGGTTTCAATGCTGACCTGCATCAGGCAGTCGGGATTGATCCAAATGCCAAAGCAAATGAAATTGGGACTGTTTTGCAAAAAGGCTACACGCTTAACAGTCGCTTATTGCGTCCTGCCATGGTGATGGTCGGCGCTTAAGCCAAATAAATTCGGGAGTTTGTGAAATTTTTCAAAAATTTTACTTGAAAAAAATCGAACGGCTCTCATATCGGATAACAAGTGTAAATCACAAAAAAATTTTAGAGGAAACATCCAAATGGCTAAAATCATTGGTATTGACTTAGGTACTACAAACTCATGTGTTGCAGTACTTGAAGGCGACAAAGTTAAAGTAATCGAAAACGCTGAAGGCGCGCGTACCACTCCATCTATTATTGCCTATAAAGATGGCGAAATTCTGGTAGGTCAATCTGCAAAGCGTCAAGCAGTAACGAATCCGAAAAATACATTGTTCGCGATCAAACGTTTGATCGGTCGTCGTTATGAAGACCAAGCGGTACAAAAAGATATCGGTCTGGTTCCTTACAAAATCATCAAAGCTGACAACGGTGATGCTTGGGTTGATGTCAACGACAAAAAATTGGCGCCACAACAGGTTTCTGCTGAAATCTTGAAAAAGATGAAGAAAACTGCTGAAGATTACCTGGGCGAAACCGTAACTGAAGCTGTTATTACTGTTCCTGCTTACTTCAACGATGCACAGCGTCAAGCAACTAAAGATGCAGGTAAAATTGCAGGTTTAGAAGTTAAACGTATCATCAACGAGCCAACTGCTGCGGCACTTGCGTTTGGTATGGACAAGAAAGAAGGCGATCGTAAAATCGCGGTTTATGACTTGGGTGGTGGTACTTTCGACGTTTCAATCATTGAAATTGCGGATCTTGATGGCGACCAGCAAATCGAAGTATTGTCGACTAACGGTGATACATTCCTAGGTGGTGAAGACTTCGATAATGCGTTAATCGAGTTCCTGGTTGAAGAGTTCAAGAAAGAACAAAACTTCAACCTAAAACAAGATCCACTTGCACTTCAGCGTTTAAAAGAAGCTGCTGAGAAAGCGAAGATCGAACTTTCATCTTCTAACGCAACTGAAATCAACCTTCCATACATCACTGCTGATGCGACTGGTCCTAAACACTTAGTGATCAACGTAACACGTGCAAAACTTGAAGGTTTAGTTGCTGACCTGGTTGCTCGTACGATTGAGCCTTGCCGTATTGCGCTTAAAGATGCAGGTCTTTCGACTTCTGACATCTCTGACGTGATCCTGGTAGGTGGTCAGTCTCGTATGCCAATGGTTCAACAGAAGGTTCAAGAATTCTTCGGTAAAGAGCCACGTAAAGACGTAAACCCTGACGAAGCTGTAGCCATGGGTGCTGCGATTCAAGGTGCGGTACTTTCAGGTGACAAAACTGACGTACTTCTACTTGACGTAACTCCGTTGACACTTGGTATTGAAACCATGGGCGGCGTGTTGACTGCAATCATCGAGAAAAACACCACGATTCCTGCGAAGAAATCTCAAGTGTTCTCAACTGCTGCGGACAACCAGCCTGCTGTAGACATTTCAGTTTACCAAGGTGAACGTAAAATGGCGCAGCAAAACAAACTGTTGGGTAACTTCCAGTTAGGCGACATTCCACCTGCTCCACGTGGTGTGCCACAAATTGAAGTATCTTTCGACATCAACGCTGATGGTATCTTGAAAGTATCTGCGAAAGACAAGAGCACTGGTAAAGAGCAATCGATCCAGATTAAAGCAAACTCAGGTTTGTCTGATGCTGAAATCGAAGCAATGATCAAAGATGCTGAAGCGAATGCTGAAGAAGACCGTAAATTTGAAGAGCTTGCAAAAGCACGTAACGAAGCGGATGCTTTAGTTGCTTCTTCACAAAAAGCAGTGAAAGATCTTGGCGAGCAAGTGACTGCAGACGAAAAAACTGCAATCGAAACTGCGGTTTCTGAGCTTGAAGCTGCAACTAAAGAAAATGACGTTGAAGAAATCAAAGCGAAAACTGAAGCGCTGCAAAACATCATCATGCCAATTACACAACGTGCATATGAAGCAGCTCAAAGCCAAGGCGGTGCGCAAGGTTTTGATCCAAACGCATTCCAAGGCGGCGAAGGTCAAGCTCAAAAAGCGGACGACGGCGTTGTAGATGCTGAGTTCACTGAAGTGAAAGATGACAAAAAATAATTTGTCGCTTTAACTAAAAAAACCGCGCGAAAGCGCGGTTTTTTTCTGTCTCGACTTGAAGGAATAAAATAAAAATTACCTAAATTTGATCGTATTTGCAGGAAAAGCTGTGTAAGTTAAATCAAACATTAAAATACCCTGAACCGATGAAAATTCTAATTTTGCTGCCTTTACTTAGTTGCTTGGGCCTGACGGCATGTAGCCTGCCCGTTTCATCTTCCCCATCTCATATCACTTCGACTCAATCGACTCAAGCCATTGACCAATTATTTGATCAGGCGCAAAGCTCTAGCGTTTTAGTGATTCAGCGTGGTCAACAGATACAGGTCTATGGCAATGATTTAAGCCGTGCAGATACCGAATATGTTCCCGCCTCTACTTTTAAAATGCTCAATGCCCTGATTGGCCTGCAACATGGCAAAGCCACAACCAATGAAATTTTTAAATGGGATGGCAAGAAACGCAGTTTTGCAGCCTGGGAAAAAGACATGACTCTCGGCGAAGCCATGCAAGCTTCTGCTGTACCCGTGTATCAGGAACTGGCACGTCGCATTGGCCTTGAATTGATGCAACAGGAAGTGAGACGTATTCAATTCGGCAATCAGCAGATTGGGCAGCAGGTTGATAACTTCTGGTTGGTAGGCCCTTTGAAAATCACTCCAAAACAGGAGGTCGAATTTGTCTCGGCTCTAGCCCGAGAGCAGCTTGCCTTTGATCCACAAGTCCAGCAGCAAGTCAAAGCCATGTTACTTTTACAGGAGCGGAAAGCTTATCGACTATATGCCAAATCTGGTTGGGGCATGGATGTGGAACCACAAGTCGGCTGGCTCACCGGCTGGGTTGAAACAACGCAGGCTGAAATCGTGGCATTTTCGCTGAATATGCAGATGCAAAATGGTATGGATCCGGCGATCCGCCTTGAAATTTTGCAGCAGGCTTTGGCCGAATTAGGGCTTTATCCAAAAGTTGAAGGATGACGCAAATAAGCATGGGAAAGGCACTAAAATTAAGCTATATTTTTAAAAAATAAACATTTAAATAAAAATATGCGTCTCTTGCTTTGCCTGTTCATTATAGGATTGATCATGTCTGCCTATCTACATATGCAGACCAAAACCCATCCACAACTACGCTATAACTCGCTGGCTGATCGCTTGACACATCCTTTCGATACCCGCTTACGTTTCCGGATTGATCAGGTCGATTCAGGCTTTGGACTGAGTAAAGATCAGGTCATTCAACTGAGCAAGGAGGCTATCGATATCTGGCATCAGGGAACAAATCGTGATGATTTGATGGTCTATGATGAAAATGCCAGGCTGAGTATTCACTTGATCTATGATCAACGCCAGCAAGACTATGATGCCCTAAAGAAAGTCGAAAAACAGTTGCTGGCAGATGATGCCAAGTATCAACGTCAGGTCAAAAATCTGGAAGCATCCCATCAGCATCTGGAAAGTCAGCAGCAACGCCTGATCCAGCAAAAAAACCAGATCAATAGTGAATTTCAGGCTTTACAGCAACGACGCCGTCAGCCAAATTTATCTGCTTATGAACGCGAACAGATTGAATATGAAGTCTTGGCTTTACAGCGCAAATCGGAAAATTTTCAACGGGAACTTCAGTACCTACAGGAACAGCAAAGCTCCTTTAATATAAATGTTTCCATGCATCAACATGGTCTGCAAAACCATCAACAGAATATCATTCAAGCCCAACAGCGTTTCCCTGCCCGCGAATTTCATAAAGGTGTATTTATGGGCAATCAAATTCAGGTTTATCAGTTTGATGCAGAAGATGATCTTCGTCTGACTCTGGCACATGAACTCGGACATGCCTTGGGGCTGTATCACCATAATGACCCGGAAGCACTGATGTATCCGGTGCTGGGTAAACAGAATCTACAACACTTCCAGCTACGACCTGCAGACAAGACCTTGCTTTATAACCGGTAAGTGATTAGCCCAAATCCCTTAATTAATTTAAGTGTATAAGTATTATAAAAAACACTCTATTCTGATTTCATGTTATTGTGATTGGCTACATTGTTCAGGCCATCTTTGGAGATTCGTGTGAGTTACTACCATATTTTAATTGAAGTAAATGACCACATTAGTACGATTGATGAAACCCGTGATATCGAGATCTTTGATATCGAGGACATCCAACCCTATCTTCATTCGATTTTGCTGCCTTATTTCAATGAACAACTGATTGAACTCGACGATGAAAATCTGGAGTATAAAGATATCCTGCATCTGGAAATCAAACAGACCTTATTACCGATCAATGACCTGATCGAAGAAGAACAGCGTCTGTTGCCAAGCGATACCGACATTACCATTAGCGCCTATGAAATTTTTAATAACCGCGAGTTGAGTCAGGATGTCACCACTGTGATCTTTGACCTGCTTGAAGCGGTAAAACTGGATAGCTAAACGTTCTTCCAGATATAAAAAAGTCCTCATTGAGAGGACTTTTTTTTGTGCACGGATTTAGATCGAGAATGAAGATCCACAACCACAGGTCGTGGTCGCATTCGGGTTTTGTACCACGAAACGTGAACCTTCCAGACCTTCTAAATAATCTACCACCGAACCGACCAGATATTGATAACTCAATGAATCGACCAGGACTTTAACATCGCCATTGGCAAATTCTGCATCATCTTCATTCTGGCTTTCTGCAAAGTTAAAGCCATAAGAGAAACCTGAACAGCCGCCACCGGTCACATAGACACGGAGCATTAAGTCTTGGTTACCTTCACTGTCACGCAACTGGCGTACTTTATTTGCGGCATTGTCGGTGAGCACAAGCGCTTGGGCATTCATGGCGGATTCCTCTGTTGAATGGAATGTCTTTAAAAAGAAAAGACCATATTTAAGTATAGCACACTCAATATATGGTCAGTCTCTACAGATTAAAAGTCAAATCAGAGTAATTTTATCAGGATTATTTGTAGTTCTCATCCTGTAAGGCACATTCAAAGTTTTTCGGGTTCTGTTTGCAGCGGAATTGCCACAGCAATTTCATCATGCGTTTGTCATAAACGCCGCGTTTGGTCAGGTCAATTCGGGAATCCCTCATCATTTTCTGATAACCCGGTTTGTCTGCAGCAGGAATATCCATCCAGTATTTTGCTGGAATGTCCGCTTTCATTTTCCCCAAAATACCAAAGGCACGCGGTAACTGACTTCTCACCCATTCACGTGATTTTTGTCCGTAACCTGCCGGAAATTTATCTGGACGGATAATGATATTGCCTGTGACCTGCAACACCGGATAATTCACAATCGCGCCTTTGTTACCCAAACCTTTATGTAATTCCAGCGGTTTAAATACTGCTGCTGGTGCACCAATAATATCCACCTGGCCATTGTTAAACTTGGCACCAAAATTGGTGACATCGGCACTCACCGCCTGTGCGCCGACCTGCTGTACCATGATTTTTTGTGCTTCATCATAATCAAGTACGGCAATTTTTTTACCAGCGGCTTTAGCAACGGTATTAATACTGCGGTCGTTCACCAGCAGGAAAGCATCACCCACAGGAATGACACCGACTACCTCATATTTACCTTGCAGCATATGTTTGGCAAAAGTTGGACTGGCCAGTCCCTGCATCACTTTAACTGCCAGATTCAGATCTGGAATTGCGCCAATGGCATCGAGTGAACCAGTAAAATTATTAAACTGACGGCCACGCATCCCGGTCACACTAATGCCGTCACATTTCCCGGCTTTAAAATCTTCTGCAACCACCGCTTCATTGGTGTTCACCCGCAGTTCGACATCTGCCCCCCAGTTTTTGGCCGCCAACTGATAGTCTTTCATCACACTATAGACATCACCATTTTTACCGACCAGATCAAATACGCAAATCACCTGTTTGGCTTGTGCCAGACCTGAAACAGCCAGTGTCGCCGTAGCCAATGCCAGTGCTTTCCATCCTTTATGCATCATCCTCATTTCCTTATCGCTTGTTTTTGTTATTGCAGTTTTAGTCACATATGATTGTTTTTTATATAAAACATGCGAATTTAATAGTTAATCAAGCTTAAGCTATTTTATTCGCTGCACAATGGCAGATCTGACCGAGGTATCCATAAAAAAAGCCTAGATGAATCTAAGCTTTTTTCTTTAAAAATCAGATTATTCGCCAGAAAGTGAACATTCAAAGTTGGCTTTATCGACAGAACAGCGTGCACGTTTTAATACCGACATCATGCTGGCATCATAGATTCCGCGTTTGGTCATGTCCATCCGGCCATCACGTAACATTTTCTGATACTTGGTTTTATCTTCAGCGCTCAGATTCATTTTATATTTCGACGGAATACCCGCTTCCAGACGGCTGATCATCCCCATGCTCTTCGGCAGGTTTTTGATAAACCAGTCACGCGATTTCTGTCCAAAACCTGCAGGGAATTTTTCCGGACGAATCACAAAATCAGAGGTGACATGCAGCACCGGGAAATTAAACATCGCGCCGTTATTGCCCAAACCTTTATAGATTTCTAGTGGCTTGTAGGCATAAGCAGGCGCACCGACCATATCCACCTGACCATTGTTAAATTTAGCCACAAAGTTGGAAACATCGGAGATCACTGCCTGCGCACCGACGCGCTGAACCATGATTTTCTGGGCATCGTCATAGCCGAGTACGGCGAATTTTTTCCCTGCGGCTTTTTCAATCGAATTGATATTCTTGTCACGAACGAAAATAAATGCTGAACCCAACGGTGAAATACCGGCAATTTCGTATTTTTTGCCGCCCATATTACTGACCATTTTCGCTGCATTACGTTTGTCCAGAGCAAAACTGATCGCGCGCTGGGCAATGGCATTACTTGGTGCACCGCCCAGTGCATCAATAGAACCGGCAAATTTATTGTATTGACGGGCACGCATGGCGGTCATAAATACACCATCACATTTACCGGCCTTGAAGTCATTGTCGGCAACCGCTTCATCCTGACGGGCAATCAGATTGATTTCTGCGCCCCAGCCTTTTGCAGCCAGTGCCCATTCTTGCGCCATCTGGAAAGACTCACCGGATTTACCCAGTAAGTCAAACACACAGATATCGACTTTTTCTGCATGCGCCGCACTTGCAAAACCAAATGCAGAGAATGCAGCCAATGATAAGAGTGTTTTTTTCATTGTAGTTATCCTTTGAAATCTTGTTATTCGCTGAGTGTCCGTACACGGGACAAATATTAAGCAAGTTTAATTAAAAAAAATAGAGCATTTACTCCATTTAAAACCGGCATTTTGGCCTATAAAGATAAATCAGCAATAGTTGCCTAAGTTATTTTTAAATATATATTTAAATATCAATATCTTAATATTTAAAACTACTTTCTTATAATTACATTTACCCAGATATAGTTACAAAGATATACATGATTTCAGATTTATTCGCCACCAATCGAACATTCAAAATTGGTTCTTTCTACCGTACAACGCGCGCGTTTCAATACGTTCATCATGCCCTGATCATAAATCCCCTGTTTGGTTAAATCGATCCGCCCATCACGCAGAATCTTTTGGTAGGCCACACGATCTTCACGGCTTAGATTCAGAATATATTTGCTTGGAATCTCAGCTTCCATGCGCTTGACCATGGCAAAGCTGCGCGGTAACTGTTTCACAAACCAGTTTCGGGATTGTGCGGCAAAGCTTGCCGGAAACTTTTCCTGACGAATAATCAGATCAGCAGTGACATTAATCACCGGAAAATTAATCATTGCGCCTTGACGGCCTAGTCCTTTCTGTAATTCCAGCGGTTTAAATGCATAAGCCGGTGCAGCGACAATATCCACTTCGCCCTGATTAAACTTGCGAATAAAATTGGAAATTTCCGACATGACCGGTACTGCTTCAATCCGGTCGACCATGATTTTTTGCGCATAGTCATAATGCAGCACGGCAAATTTCTTGCCTTTGACCTGTTCCAGTTTATTTAGAGTACGATCACGAACAAAAATATAGGCTGGGCCAATCTGACCAATACCCGCCACTTCGAATTTTTCTTTGCCAATCTGGGTGATCAGGCGTTTGCTATTGCGTTTATCCAGTACATAGCTGATGGCTTTCATGGCAATGTCATTATTCGGCACGCCGCCAATTGCATCAATCGATCCAGCAAATTTGTTATAAGCCCGGGCACGCATTGAGGTCATATAGAAGGCATCACATTTTCCGGCTTTGACGTCCTGATCGACCTTGGCTTCATCCTGATAAGCGCTTAGCTGAATTTCGGCACCCCAGCCTTTTGCTGCCAGCGCCCATTCCTCCAGCAGTTTGTAAGACTCACCAGATTTCCCCAGTAAATCAAAAACACAGACATTCACTCTGGCTTGAGTTGAAGTCGACACCAAAATGCCCAGTGCCGATAAAATTAAACATCCCTTTTTCATTTTTATTTGACTCTATGATATTTTTTGCTCCATCAGCCTGAACTATAAACCACTGTTCATGCATAAAATAGAGCTTTTACTCAACTTATGCGTCCACCCTAGATCAATTGACAGAGGTGAAAAGCACACTCATTTCAGCAAAAACGGTAAGATTTTTCATTTTCACAGGGCTTTCCTTTAGAATAGGCGCATCTTATTTCTTAGCTTTGATTTCTCAATGATTCAGTTAGACCAGTTATCTATACGTCGCGGTGGACGTGTTTTATTTCAAAAAGCGTCGATGCAGTTACACCCAGGATGGAAAATTGGCCTAACCGGTGTCAATGGTGCCGGGAAATCAACCTTGTTTTCAGCCTTGCTCGGTGGCATGGAATCGGACACCGGTTCGCTGACCCGACCTGCGGTATGGACCGTAGCGCATATGGCTCAGGAAATCAAAGCACTGAATATGAAAGCGATTGATTTCGTCTTGTCGGGCGATGAAGAATACTGGGATATTCAGCAGAAACTCGATCAACCGGATCAACTGGATGATGCAGAACTGGCTCATTTATATGGCCGTTTTGATGAAATTTCCGGTTATTCTGCTCCTGCCAAAGCCTCACAACTGATGGCCGGTCTGGGCTTCTTTGAACATCAATCACAACTGGATGTTTCAAGTTTTTCCGGGGGCTGGCGTATGCGTTTAAACCTGGCACGTACCTTAATGAGCCGCTCGGACTTACTGCTCCTCGATGAACCGACCAACCATCTGGACTTGGATGCGATTCTCTGGCTAGAAGACTGGCTGAAAGCCTATGAAGGCACCTTGGTGCTGATTTCGCATGACCGGGACTTCCTCGATGCGATTACCGACCATATTTTACATATCGAAAATCAGGAACTCATTTTATATACTGGTAACTATTCGACTTTCGAGCGTACCCGTAGTGAACGTCTGGCGCAGCAGCAACAGGCGTATGAAAAGCAGCTGGAAACCCGCGCGCATCTGCAAAAATATATTGACCGTTTTAAAGCACAAGCGACCAAAGCCAAACAGGCACAGAGCCGGATCAAACAGCTGGAACGTATGCAGGAACTATCTGCTGCCCATGTCGATACACCATTTACTTTCAGTTTCCGCGAACCGACCAAAATGAGTTCGCCGTTATTGCAACTGGAACATGCCGATATTGGTTATGGCGACAAGCTGATTGTTACCAATGTAAATTTACAGATCACGCCCAACAGCCGGATCGGGTTACTCGGGATGAATGGTGCAGGTAAATCCACGCTGATTAAATCGCTGGTCGGTGACCTGAAACTGATTCAGGGCCTGCGTAAAGATTCAGAGCTACTGAATATTGGTTATTTTGCCCAGCATCAGATGGATGCACTGGATGGTAATGCCAGTCCGATGTTACAGCTGGCACGTATTGCCGATAAAAAAATCAGTGAAGCCAGCCTGCGTTCTTTCTTGGGTAGTTTCGGTTTTAGTGGCGAACGTATGGATACGCCAAGCGAAAGCTTCTCAGGCGGTGAACGTGCACGTTTGGCCCTAGCACTGATTGTTTGGCAGCGTCCGAATGTACTGATTCTGGATGAGCCGACCAACCATTTAGACCTGGATATGCGTCATGCACTGACCATGGCTTTACAAGATTTTCAGGGCGCGGTAGTTCTAGTTTCGCATGAACGTCAGCTCATCGCCAGCGTCTGTGATGAACTGCTACTGGTACATAATGGTCAATGCCGTGAGTTTGATGGTGATCTTACTGCCTATGCTGACTGGTTACGCCAAGCTCGTATTGAGATGATTAAAAATGGGCAAAAGCCAGCAGAACCGGTGAAATCCCAAGTCGAAGTCAAACCCACCATTTCCAAACTGGACAAGGAAGCACAACGTAAGGAAGCTGCTCGCCAGCGGGAACTAAGTCGTCCGATTCGCAAGAATATTGAAAAATGCGAAGCACAGATGGCCAAACTGCAGCCACGACTGGCTGAAATTGAAAGCTTGCTGGGTGACAGTGCTTTATACGAAGCATCACGTAAAAATGATTTGCTGAAACTGATGAATGAGCAAACCGAGCTAAAAGCCAAACTGGAAACAGCCGAAGAGCAAATGCTGGAACTGATGATGGAACTGGAAAGTCTGGAACAGTCTTTCTAAAGCTCTTTTAGTAAGATTTAATATAAGAGAGATGGGTAACCAGCGTTGCTCATCTCTTTTTTATTCACTATTTTTAATGTTTTCTCTTCCATTTTTGCACCTGTATTTTTTTCATCTAGTTCTAGATGTTTCTTTAATCCCGTTCTTTTCTATTCATTCGACACATAAGGTCACGAATTACGTAAACCCTATATAAGTTTATTTTTTAAACAGTTGAATGCCTTATTTCATACATTAATTTACAGCACACTGTTTCCTCCTAAGGCTCTAATACAAGTGTTTTTTAATTTTTGGCAGCCTTGCTACGAGTCTGTTTAATGTTGAACTAGAGAGAGGAAATCCGCATGCGTGCTCTTACCTATCATGGTGCTCGGGATGTACGAGTTGAATCCGTTCCAGATCCAGTGATTCAGGAACCAGATGACGTTATTTTAAGGGTGACAGCCACCGCCATCTGTGGCTCAGATCTGCATTTATACCGGGGCAAAATCCCAGCTACTGAAGACGGTGATATTTTCGGCCATGAATTTATGGGAATTGTAGAAGAAGTCGGCCCTGAAGTAACCGAAGTCAAAAAAGGTGACCGGGTGATTATTCCCTTTGTGATTGCATGCGGTCACTGTTTTTTCTGTGAACATGAACTCATGGCTGCCTGTGAAAATACCAATACTGGCCGTGGTGCAATTCTCAATAAAAAACAGATTCCACCAGGTGCAGCTTTATTTGGCTTTAGCCATCTGTATGGGGGTATACCGGGTGGTCAGGCCGAATATGTGCGGATTCCCAAGGGCAATGTCGGACCATTTAAAGTACCAGGTTCCCTGCCTGATGAAAAAGTATTATTCCTGACCGATATTCTGCCAACCGCGTGGCAAGCAGTAAACAATGCCCAAGTTGGTCGAGGTTCCAGTGTGGCGATTTATGGTGCCGGTCCGGTCGGTCTGCTGGCTGCTGCCTGCGCGCGGATGCTCGGTGCCGAGCAGATCTTTATGGTCGATCACCATCCTTACCGTCTGCGTTTCGCACATCAAACCTATGGGGTAATTCCTGTCAATTTTGATGAAGTCGATGCTGCTGAATTTATCATTCAAAACACCACAGGTTATCGTGGAGTCGATGCCGTCATTGATGCGGTCGGTTTTGAAGCCAAAGGCAGCATGCTGGAAACCGTAATGACCAACCTGAAATTAGAAGGTTCGAGTGGTTCAGCGCTAAGACAATGTATTGCAGCGGTCCGCCGCGGCGGTGTAGTGAGTGTACCTGGCGTTTATGCCGGTCCAATTCATGGCTTCCTGTTTGGTGATGCCTTTGACAAAGGTTTAACCTTTAAAATGGGACAAACCCATGTGCATAACTACTTGCCGCAGTTGCTAGAACATATTGAAAATGGAGATCTGTCTCCAGATCTGATTATTACCCATCGCATGAAACTGGAAGATGCTGCGGAAGGTTACCGTATTTTTGATAAAAAGGAAGAAGACTGCCGTAAAGTCATTTTAACACCATAAATATGATTAAAAAAAAGCGCCGTCAGGCGCTTTTTTATTTTTCATCGTCATTTTATCAATCCTCTTTTTCTTGTTCCTAATCAATATCATTTCAGCGATTCCCTCCCTCTTTTCTATCGAGTAATAAAAGAAGTGCCCGATTTTCAATAATGAAATCAAAAAATAAGCCATAAGAGAGAAAAAGAAAAAGTTAAGCGAAAATCGATAAAAGTATGATTCTGAAATAAAAATGAAAGTTCACTTGATTATTAAATCAATTATGTAGTTTAACTACACCTTTATTTTTAATTAAAAATATGTTCCACGCCAATGATTAGATAAACTACACCATATTTATAAGTATTTAATTTATAATAATTTTTTTATTTTAAAACCAATCCAAGGAATCGTCTGGTCATACTAGCGATATCTCGCCAAATCCCTTTTAAATTTAAAATGCCATTTTAAATTTAAAAACACTTACCCACAAGACAAGAGCGTTTAAATTTGAATTTAAAATGAAGAATTAATACATGGATTAAAGTTTGTGGAAAAATATTATCTTATTCACATAAAAATTATGGATAACTTCAGAGTTATCCACATATTTGATCAGGATTACTACACACTTAAAGCAATATCACTCACGTATTCTTTAATTTATTACACCAAATTTTTTATAAGTGATTGAGAACTTAGTTTTTCTACATGGGGGAGTATTTATTATTTTCAGCCAAATCCAAACTGAATATTTGATCAGTTTTATTGCATTTATATTCCTCTAATGCCACTTTGACCTATGCAGTTTTCACCCAGCATTCTGGACTGCATATATACTCTTCATCGTATAAAGAGCGTCCTTCTACCTCTCTTTCCTGTTCAAATATTATTCTTCAAAGAATCAATCCTGATTGTCGTTATAACGACAGATTCACTCCATATTTCAGGTATTCTCCTGAGCTGATGATGTATACATAAACCCTTCCTTAGAGTCGATCCAGCTTATTCAACTTGGCTTTTAAAAACTAAAATGAACCTGTTCTATATCCAAAAATCTGTCCAAAATTACTTTATTTTGCCTAGCTCACAGCATACGAATAAAAAGCTGATCTAAAAAAAAGCGCCTCAAAAGGCGCTTTTTTTATGTTTGATTTCATCCTGAGGGATCAGGCATCAATATCTGCATTCAAGGCATTTTCTTCAATGAAGGCACGACGTGGTTCTACATCATCGCCCATCAGGCAAGAGAACATACGATCCGCTTCAATCGCATCGGTAACTGTCACTTGCAGCATGTTACGGTTGTCTGGATCCATGGTGGTTTCCCACAACTGCTCTGCATTCATCTCACCCAGACCTTTATAGCGCTGGATCATCATGCCACGACGTGAATCCTGCAAGATATGCTGCCAAACCTGATGGAAATTGCTGACCTGAATCTTGCGATCGCCTTTTTGTAAATAAGCACCCTCTTCAAGCAGACTAAACCAGCTCTTCGAGTTCTTTAATAAACGCGCATATTCACTTGAACCTAATAGTACCGAGTCTAACAGGTAACTATGTGGCAAGTTATGTACATAGATCGTGATACGTGGCAACCAGCTTGCAGTTTTTTGACCATCTGCCAGTTCTTTTTCAAAACGCTCCAGGGTTAATTCTGGACGTAATGTTGGCTGAATGGCTTCAATCGCTGCACGCAGATTCTCACCCCATATTTCCACATAGGTTTTGTCTTCCAGCTGATCCAGCTTAAAACCTTCCAGTGACAGTAGGGCATCAAGCAGACTCGCAGGATAACGCTGGGTCAAACGTGCCAAGCTCTTCTGGGAAGTCTGATAATCAGCAATCACATTCGCCAGTGCTTCACCACGAATCGCAGGCGCTTCTGCACTGATATGCAGTTCCAGCTCATCAATCGCATTCGAAATTAGGTAAGTTTCCAGTGCATCATTGTCCTTGATGTACTGTTCCTGCTTGCCTTTTTTCAGCTTGTACAGTGGTGGCTGGGCAATATAGATATGACCACGTTCCACAAGTTCTGGCATTTGACGGAAGAAGAAGGTCAACAGCAGCGTACGGATGTGTGAACCATCGACGTCAGCATCGGTCATGATGATGATTTTATGATAACGCAGTTTGTCCGGATTATATTCCTCACGACCAATACCACAGCCGAGTGCGGTAATCAGCGTACCGACTTCAGCAGAGGAAATCATACGGTCAAAACGGGCACGTTCCACATTCAGGATCTTACCTTTCAGCGGTAAAATCGCCTGCATTTTACGGTTACGACCTTGCTTGGCTGAACCACCTGCAGAATCACCCTCGACCAGGTACAGTTCAGACAAAGCTGGATCTTTTTCCTGACAATCGGCCAGTTTACCTGGAAGACCGGCAATATCCAGCGCACTCTTACGACGTGTCATTTCGCGTGCTTTACGCGCTGCATCACGCGCACGTGCTGCATCAATGATCTTGCCAGCAATCGCTTTGGCTGCTTGTGGATTTTCCAATAAATATTCAGAAAATGCCTTGTTCATGGCCTGTTCAACAGCCGTTTTCACTTCACTCGACACCAGTTTTTCTTTGGTCTGTGAAGAGAATTTTGGATCAGGTACTTTGACTGACACGATGGCAGTCAGGCCTTCACGCGCATCATCACCCGATACCGCAACTTTTTCCTTTTTCAGGATATTTTCGCTGTCCATGTAGTTGTTTAAACCACGGGTCAACGCAGCACGGAAACCGGCCAAATGCGTACCACCATCCTTTTGCGGGATGTTGTTGGTAAAGCAACGTACATTTTCCTGATAAGAATCATTCCACTGCAATGCGACTTCTACCGTAATACCGTTATCGGCCTGTGCAGCAGTGAAATGGAAAATATCATTCAGGTGAGTTTTGCCTTCGTTAATATATTTAACGAACTCAGACAGACCACCTTCATAATCAAAGACATGCTCGGCATTAATGCGTTCGTCACGCAGCACAATACGCACACCTGCGTTCAGGAACGACAGTTCACGCAAACGACGCGCCAAAATATCAACATTAAAAATGGTCTGACTAAAAGTCTCGGCACTTGGCCAGAAACGGACACGAGTACCGGTTCTATCGGTATCGCCCACTACTTTTAATGGATATTGAGAATCGCCATGACGGTATTCTTGTTCATGAATTTTACCGGCACGGTGAATGGTCAATTCGAGTTTTTCAGACAGTGCGTTGACTACGGAAACACCGACACCATGCAGACCGCCAGACACTTTATAACTGTTGTCGTCGAACTTACCACCGGCATGCAGAATGGTTAAAATCACCTCTGCTGCAGACACACCTTCTTCAGGGTGAATGTCGGTCGGAATACCACGACCATTATCAGAAACTGAAACCGATTCATCTTCATGGATGGTGACTATAATTTCATCACAGTGGCCTGCCAAGGCTTCATCAATCGAGTTGTCGACTACTTCAAACACCATGTGGTGCAGGCCTGTACCATCGTCTGTATCACCAATGTACATGCCCGGACGCTTACGGACTGCGTCTAAACCACGTAATACCTTGATGCTAGAGGAATCATAAGCCTTTTCAATGGTTTGTTCTGTTTGAGAAGCAGCTTGATCTTCTGAACTCATGGTTTCTCCCTAGTGAAAAATAGGTCTATCCAAAGATGGGTAAAACTCAAAAAATATTATTGCACAACTTGAACTGTACCGTTTTCAACACTGAATAACTGATATGAGATAGACAAATCATGTAAGTGCTTTTGTACTGATTCATGGTCTAAGGTGGTAATAAAAACTTGACTACCAAGTTGGCTCAATCGCTCAATTAAACGTTGTTGTGCGGTTAAATCTAATTCTGCTGTCACATCATCTAATAATACCACAGTTTCCTTATTACAAGAATGTAGCATTGCGATTTGCGACAGTTTTAGTGCGATCATCAGCAGCTTTTTCTGCCCGCGCGACAGGATCACATCAGCATCCCCCATCGGGGTCTTTAAACGCAAATCTGCGCGATGTGGGCCATATTCGGTATAGCGTCGCTCACAGTCTTTTTCATGCTGGTTGGTCAGATCATTTAGCAGGCCGGTTTCACTATGAAAGCCCGGACTGTATTCCAGACTGACTTGCAATTCAGGTAATAACTGTTTCAGATCATCTTCAAAAAATGGCTTCCATTGTTCCACAATCCCGACACGTTGCGAGTGCAGGATTTCACCATATTCACTCAGCATCTGGTTCCACGGTTCCAGATCAGACAGACTGAGAAAGCGTTTGCTTTTGAGCAGACTATTTCGCTGTTTCAGCGCACGAGAATAATATTGCCAGGCATGATAAAACTCTGGTTCCACGTGGAACATTAACCAGTCGAGCAATTGACGTCGTGGTTTGGCACCATGATCGATGATATCGGTACTTTGTGGATCAATCAGTTGCAAGGGTAACAGTTTGGCCAGTTGTCCCTGAGTTGCCACTAGATCGCCATTGACCTTGATCAACTGTTCCCCGCTGGCCATTTTTTGCATGCCTATTTTTTCAGTCGCAGATTGTGCAAACACAATCGCATCCTGTGCGCCATGCTGGATATAATTTTTGGGAATATGGGTACGGAAAGAACGACCAGCAGCAAGTAAATGAATCGCCTCTAAAATCGAGGTTTTACCTGAACCATTTTGGCCATAAAAAACATTAAACGGCTGCAATCCGTGGAGAGCAACCGTCTTTAAATTCCGCACACGCTCAATATGTAAACGCGTAATATGCATGTCTTATATAAATATCAAGAGCCGCGGCTTAAACACGCATCGGCATGACGACATAGGTTTGATCCGTATGCGCCGGGTCTTGTACCAAGACAGACTGATTCGCTTCAGTCATAGTCATTGATACATCATCGCCATCCAGCACACCGAGGACTTCAATCAGATACTGCGCATTGAAGGACATTTCTAGCGGTGAATCGGCATATTGAATCGCCAGGTCTTCAATCGCTTCATCCTGCTCCGGGTTATTGGCACGAAGTTGCAAAGAATCAGCATTGAAGTTCAGAAACACACCGCGAAGTTTTTCATTACTTAAAATCGCCACACGCTGCAAAGACTGCTTGAACACGTCATGTGCGATCATCACGACTTTGTCGCCCCCACGTGGAATCACACGGCGGTAGTCCGGGAACTTACCATCAATCAGCTTGGTAGTGAAACGCACGGTAATGTTCGCCTGTTCCTTGTCACGGCTTGGCATATTGATGGTCACATTGAGCAGTTCACGACCAATCAATAGAGATAATTGCTCATCTTCAACGCTGAGCAGGCGCTGTAATTCTGCAACGGCCTTACGTGGCACAATTGCCTGAATCGGCTGTGCTGCAGTGGATTGTGCTGCTGTTTCACACAGTGCTAGGCGGTGGCCATCGGTGGTCACAGCACGTAGCTGATTGGCATCAATTTCAAGCAAAGTACCGGTCAGGTAAAAACGCACATCCTGAACTGCCATGGCAAAGGCGGTTTTTTCGAACAGGCGTTTAAGTTCACGCTGTGTCACCGTCACTTGCGTGCCTTGGGTGTTTTCAGTGTTCAGTAATGGATAATCATCAGCAGGCAAGGTACCCAGTACAAAACGGCTGTTGCCTGATTTAAGGATGCAGCGCTGATCTTCAGTAATATGCAAATCCACCAATGCCGCTGAAGGAAGTGACTTACAGATATCAATCAGCTTACGTGCAGGAACTGTGGTCTCGCCTTCCTGCAAACATGCACCTTCAGCCAGTGCTGTACTCGCCACCAGTTCGACTTCCAGGTCGGAACCGGTCACGGTCAATGCTTGCGTAGTCACCTGAATTTTCAGGTTAGACAGGATATTCAAGGTATGGCGACGTTCAACCGCTCCTACGACATGTGAGAGAACATTCAGTAAGCTTTCTTTCGCGATTTTTAAACGCACGGTGCATTCCTCTAAAGCTGAAGATTAATATAGAAAAAGTGATTTTTTTGACGGTTTACTATGCGGCAAAAGCAGCCGCATAGCAAGAATAGAATTTGAGCGATTTAGGTCAACTTTGCAACAGACGTTGCAGGTTTTTATAGTCTTCGTTAAAGATCGGATCTTCTTCACGCAGGCTTTGTACTTTCTCGCAAGCATGCATCACGGTACTGTGATCACGACCGCCAAAAGCCATGCCAATTTCCGGAAAACTGTCGCCGGTTAATTCACGTGCCAGACCCATCGCCAGCTGACGTGGACGGGCATAAATCCGGGTACGTTTTGGACCGACCAGTTCTTTCAGCGGAATCCGGAAATATTCACTGACCACACGCTGAATATTTTCAGTACTGATGGTACGGGCACGAATTGCCAGCACATCTTTTAAAGATTCACGCACCACATCCAGATCAATTGGCGTGCCTTTAAAACGTGAAATCGCCACCACTTTGTTCAGCGCACCTTCCAGCTCACGCACGTTAGCCACCACCTGCTGGGCAATAAACAGCGCACAGTTACGTGGTAAATCGACCTGGTTGCTTTCTGCTTTTTTCAGCAGAATTTCAATTCGGGTTTCAATATCTGGCGGTTCAACCCCGACCGACAACCCCCAGGAAAAACGTGAAACCAGACGTGGATCCAGCTCTGTCAGCTCTTTAGGATAACGATCCGAAGTCAAAATAATTTGCTTGGACTCATCCAGAAGTGCGTTAAAGGTGTAGAAAAATTCGACCAGACTGGCCTCTTTACCGGCCAGCAAGTGAATATCATCGACCAGTAACAGATCCAGAGAACGGCAGTTTTTCTTAAACTCTTCGACTTTACCCTGCTGCAACGAGCTGACAAAGTCCTGTACAAAACTTTCTGCGGTCATGTACATGACGCGTGCATTCGGTTTGGCCTGCAACAATGCATTACCGACCGCCTGCATCAAGTGGGTTTTACCCAGACCGGTCGGACCATATAAAAATAACGGGTTGTGCTGTGAAGCACCCAGCTGGGTCAGTACCTTGCGACAGGTTTCTGCCGCCATCTGGTTAGATCGGCCTTCCACAAACAGCGAGAAGGTAAACAATGGATTCAACTGACGTCTACGGCTATTTTTGCCGCTGTCTTCTTTTTCTTTCTTCGGCTTCGGCACTGGCATCGGTGTCGAGGTCAATGCCGCAGTCGTGGTTGCCGGTTGTTCACTGGCAGATAAAATCGCCCCTGGACGTGAATCGACCAAAATCTCGACCTTGCGTACCCGTCCTTCAGACAACTGTTCTGCCAGAATCGTAATCAGTTCCAGATGATGTTCCTGAATGTAACGCGTCCAGTAAGGATTAGGTGCATACAAACGCAAGCTGTCTTCCAGCTCTTCTGCAACCAATGGGCGAATCCACATTGTAAAGACATTTCCAGAGAGCTCTTGTCGCAGGCGATTTAAGCAGTCCGTCCAAAGCATGTGAATCCCCTATTCATTCCATTGTTCATTCAAAAAAGATGACCGCGACCAAAAGCGGGTCGCCATTCTAACCAAGTTATCCACATCTGTCATGGCAATCTCTACAAAAACTGTGCAAAAAGAAATCACCCTGCATAAATTTAAATTTAAAACCCAGTGTGGATAAGTTTATCCGCAAGCTGTGGATAAAATATACCATAAAGTTATCCACAAAGTATAAAATTAATAGAAACAGTTTTATCCACAACATAAGTTTATGTTTAATTAAATAAAAAGTGGCTTATCCATAGAAAAAGCGCTCCCTAATAGTAATAAATTTAAATTTATAAATTTGAATTTATTTATAAGATCACTGTTTTTTGTGGATAACTCAAAAAACTTCAAATTTAAATTCAAAACTACAGGTTAAATTTAAACTCTGGATAACATGTGGATAACTTTGTTGATAGAGTTGTTTATAACTTATATATATTTATATAACAATAACTTAATTTGTGATTAACTTGAATTGAACTATTTTTTATTAAGTTCTCCGAAAAAACAGGGGCTTTATCTTTTTTGATCTTATTTGAAAAGAAAACTGCTTTTGCATTGACAGCTCAAGCAATGAGCACTAAAATCGCGGACCTTCATAGAAAGATCATTTTTTGGAGTTTCAATATGAAACGTACATTCCAACCGTCTGAATTAAAGCGTAAGCGTGTTCATGGTTTCCGTGCTCGTATGGCTACTAAAGCTGGTCGTCAAGTATTAGCTCGCCGTCGTGCAAAAGGTCGTCATAGCTTAACTGTTTAATCAGTTACGCTAAGACGATTTTGGGTGTTATGACAAAACTTTATAGTTTTGGCACAGAGTTGCGATTACGCTGTGCTGCCGATTATAAAGGTGTCTTTGATGGTGCGCTTTTTAAAGTGCATCAACCCCATTTCTTATTTCTTGCAAAACATTCCGAACTGCCAAATAGCCGTTTGGGTTTAGTTGTTGCCAAGAAGAAAGTGCGACGCGCACACGAAAGAAATCGAGTAAAACGACTTGCTCGCGAAAGTTTTCGCCTGCATCAACAGCAATTAGATGACTTAGACATTGTAATCATGCCGAAAATGGGTGTTGAAGCAGTGCCTAATGCAGAATTGCACCAGCAATTACAATTTGCCTGGCAGAAACTTAACCGTCTCGCCAAAAAGCATTCAAAAATAGCCCCCTCCCCACAAAAGTAGAGTTGGCCAATGGTACGTTTACTGCATTGGTTGATCCGTTTCTATCAGATTGCGATTAGTCCTCTTCTTGGACCGCGCTGTCGTTATATTCCAACTTGTTCTCAATATTCCTTGGAAGCAGTCCAGATGCATGGCGCTGGGCGTGGAGTGTGGCTGGCTACTAAACGTATTTGCCGTTGTCATCCGTGGGGGGGCTCGGGATATGATCCTGTTCCCTCAAAAGCGATTCGTTTTATTTCATTTCAGCAAATAGATTCTCAAACGCTTCACGTTGCTGTACCCTTTCGTGATCGTTTATTGAACCAAAATCACTCTCACCACTTGGGGTAATACATATGCAACAATGGGCCAGGATTGCAATTCTCGGAGCCATGTTTGTTGTCGCATATTTGCTCATTTTGGCGTGGCAAAAAGATTATGGAAATGCTGAAACAAAACCGCAGCAGGAAACTGCTGTTGTTTCACATGACGTATCTGCAGATTTGCCAAATGGTCAGACGGCTACAGTTGCCTCTGATCTGCCACAAGCAAATGTGCCAGCACAGCAAGCCACGGATGCCACAGCACCTGTAAGTCAGCAGCTTATTTCAGTACAAACTGACCTTTATCATCTTTGGATCAATCCGAAGGGTGGTGATATTGTTCGTATTGAATTACTCAATCATGACAAGAACAAAGACAGCGATGAACCTTTCGTCATGCTGGAAAGCGATGCGAAACGTACTTATGTCGCCCAGTCTGGCCTGATCGGTCTGAATGGACCGGACAGCAGCCGTAACGGCCGTCCAATGTATGAGCTGGAAAAAACTGCTTATACCCTGGCAGATGCGAAAACAGTCAAATCCAAAGATGGTGAAAACCTGAAAGTATTGTCTGTACCGCTAGTGTTTAAAACCGCTGACGGGATTGAGATCATTAAGACCTTCAATTTCACTGAAGGTGAATATCCGGTCGTGGTAAATCACAAAGTGGTTAACCGCAGTGGCCAGACCTGGCAAGGTCAGATGTTCGGTCAGATCAAACGCGATAACTCGGAAGATCCAGGCAAGTCCGATCAAGGGATCTTCACGCTGGGAACATTCCTCGGCGGTGCATGGGGTACCCCGGACGAGCAGTACAACAAGCTTAAATTCGACAACTTTGTTGAAGAAAAAGTCAGTACTGAAGCGACAGGTGGTTGGGTGGCAATGGTACAGCACTACTTTGTCAGTGCATGGGTTCCAGGTCAGCTGAAGTTGACTCAAGGCAATGGCGAAGCTTATAGCGCCAAGCTTGAATCACGTAAATCAACCGATAACATGAACATCATTGGTTTTACCTCACCGACCTTCAATGTGCCTGCAGGTACAGTGGCTGAAATTGATGCGACTTTCTATTCAGGTCCAAAAATCCAGTCAGAACTGAAAGATTTGGCTGCGGGTTTAAACCAGACCGTTGATTATGGCTGGTTATGGCCAATTGCGAAATTACTGTTTGTCGGTCTTGAGTTCTTCCATGGTCTGGTGGGTAACTGGGGCTGGGCAATTATTCTGTTGACCATCCTGGTGAAACTGATCCTGTGGCCATTGTCGTCGAAGAGCTATCGCTCTATGGCGAAAATGCGGGTGATTGCGCCAGAAATGCAACGCATGAAAGAAGAGTTCGGTGAAGATCGCATGCGCTTCTCTCAAGAAATGATGGCATTGTACAAACGTGAACAGGTCAATCCGCTTGCCGGCTGTTTACCACTGTTATTACAAATGCCGATTTTCCTGGCCTTGTACTGGGTATTGATGGAATCTGTGGAACTGCGTCATGCGCCATGGATGCTGTGGATTCAGGATTTGTCTTCAATGGATCCTTGGTTCATTCTGCCGTTGTTGATGGGCTTGACGATGTATATCCAACAGTCGTTAAATCCACAACCGACCGATCCAATGCAGGCAAAAGTCTTCAAGTTTATGCCGATTATCTTTACCGTATTCTTGTTGTTCTTCCCGGCAGGCTTGGTCCTGTACTGGATCGTCAACAACTTGATCACGATTCTGCAACAAACTTTGATTAACAAGTCTGTTGCCAAAGATCGCGCGAAACGTGATGAGGCTACTCCAGTCAACTAAGTTGTACGGATAGGCTGAATAAATCCGCTTAAGATGGTAATCTTAGGCGGATTTTTTTTGGCTGTACTTTTGAGTCTTTGCAGGTGAATTTTATGCTCAACCGAACCACAACTATTGCTGCGATTGCAACTCCACCAGGACGTGGCGGCGTTGGGGTGATTCGCCTGTCAGGTCCGAAATCCTATGAAATTGCCCAGCAACTGACGCAAAAAGAGTTGCCTAAAGCGCGTTTTGCCGGTTTCCGCCAGTTCTACGATGCAGCAGGTGAAGTCATGGATGAAGGACTGGCGATTTGCTTCCCGAATCCAAACTCGTTTACCGGTGAAGATGTAGTGGAGCTACAAGGTCATGGCGGTCCGGTGATTCAGAACGCCCTGCTTGGCCGTTTGCTGGAACTGGGCGCCACTGCAGCCAAAGCGGGTGAATTCTCGATGCGTGCCTTTGAAAATGGCAAGCTGGATCTGGTGCAGGCTGAAGCAATTGCCGACCTGATTGATGCAACTTCGCAAGCGGCTGCACGTTCTGCGGTGCGTTCACTGCAAGGAGCTTTCTCGACCAAAGTCAATGCAGTCCTTGAGCAGCTGATTCATCTGCGTCTGCATGTGGAAGCCGCGATTGATTTTCCGGAAGAAGAAATCGACTTTCTGGCAGATGGCAAGATTTTAAATCTGCTGGATGGCGTATCCAGTGCAGTCACTCAAGTCCAGCAATCCGCACGTCAAGGACAGCTTCTACGTGAAGGCTTGCAAGTCGTAATTGCAGGTAAACCGAATGCCGGTAAATCCTCTCTACTGAATGCGCTGGCCGGAATTGAACGCGCGATTGTGACCGATATTGCTGGCACCACCCGTGATGTGCTGCATGAGAAAATTACCTTAAATGGCTTACCGATTACCCTGACCGATACGGCTGGTCTGCGTGAAACCGGTGATATCGTGGAAAAGGAAGGGATTCGCCGCGCGATTAAGGAAATTGAACAGGCCGATTTATTACTCTTGGTCTATGACTTAAGCCAGGGCGAAGATCCGCTGCAACTCGCCCAAGAATATTTTGCCGAACATATCGAGCCAAAACGTTTGATGCTGATTGGCAATAAATGCGACCTGACCGGTGCTGAAGCCGTGATTGGCGATTTAAATGGTTTCCGGCATATTGCAGTCTCTGCCAAACAGGAAACCGGTGTTCAAGCGCTCATAGAGGCGATTACAGCGCATGCAGGCTTCCAGCCTGAGGAAGACACCTTTATCGCCCGTACCCGTCATTTAGACGCAATGAAGCGCACTCAGCTCTATCTGGCTGAAGCGCGTGAACAACTGGTGGTGTATAACGCCGGTGAACTGGTGGCAGAGTCCTTACGTCTGGCGCAAAATGCCTTGGGTGAGATCACTGGTGATTTCAGTGCAGATGATCTGCTGGGCAAGATCTTCGGTTCATTTTGTATTGGTAAATAATTATTTAATAAAACATCAAAAAAGCCATCAACTGAGGGCTTTTTTTAGGCTGGTAGGCGGGATTTTTGATACGCCCACCACAGCGCAAAACACAGCAAACTAATCGCGATACAAAAGCTGATTACGGCGAAATCCAGCCCCCAATGATCGGCCAGATAACCCACGGCAATGATAGGGACAATAGTGCCCAGATAGGCAATAAACAGATAGGTTGACATGACGGCTGCACGGTTGTCTAAGCTGGTCATTTGATGAATCAGGGCAAAAGCACCCATCAGGGCAAAACCATGGCCAATTCCAAAGCAAATATCACTGATAAAAAATAGCAGGCTGATTTTCGAATACATACATAGCGCTAAAACCATCAGGCTCAAGCACATCATCATCAGGCCGATATTCAGACATTTGGACGCTGCAACCGCTTTGGCCATAAATTGCACGATCACTGAAATCACTAAGATACTGGTAATGGCCAGCCCACTGACCAGAGGGCCATGCCAAGGTAAAATATTGCGGACAAAAGATGGCGACAGTGAAGCAAACAGGCTAAAGGCAGCAAAGGCACTAAAAGCCGTCACTGCAATAATCATAAACACCCGATGAAACTGCGCTTCAGGTCGTTGCAGTTTAGGCGCCATGCTAAAGGGCTGCGCCTCAAACTTGGGTGCTTTGATCCAGAACAGGCCAATCAAACACAGCACGGCGCCCAAAATCACCGGTAAATATGGCATCACCAAAGGCGCAGCGGAAAACTGCGCAATCACACCACCGACCAAGGGTCCCAAACCAAAACCCATTGCGGTGATGATTGAAATCAGTTGTGGTGCAGTGTGTTTATGGCTTTCTGGGATGGTATGCATTAAACCCATCATGGCAGAAGTGGTCATCAGGCCCGAGGCAATCCCAATAATAAAACGGCCAATCGAGAGGATCAGTGCATTCTGGGCAAAAACGGAAATGATGAGACCTAAGGTGATTAGTGCCAGACCAATTTGCAGGGTCCGTAAAAATCCGATGCTGTTACTGGTTCTGCCCAAAAACAACAAGGTCGAGAGACAGCCAAACATATAGGCGACAAAAATGTAGGTGATCTGGCTGGGCAGCAAATGCCAGAGCTGTTGATAAATCGGATAAAGCGGACTGGCCAAAGCGGTGCCAATCGTTCCCATCATTAAAGCTAGGCTGACCATCAAGAACGGTCGCCAGCTGGTCGTTATTGTCATGAAAATGCCGTTATAGTGTTGATCCTTGGCCAATCCATGTCAGGGCGTAGCGAGGAATATAGAAAGTGTCTGCAGTTTAGAATGGATACAGAAAATCGGTCAAGGCTGAATGAGTAAAATGTTTATCATTTAAAATATTTTAACTATATAAAACAATTATTTATTATGAATATTGATGTATTTTCTAGATAGATTGGAGTTCAAGCTAACGCTATACATGGTGTTCCACGTGAAACATTATGAGCTTATTTAACTGGGTGTAAACAGTAACATAAATGTTTGAGAAATTTAAAAGCAGAGCGATTAGAATCGAAGCATATTCTTATCCAATTCATGTAGAACATTCATGTTTAAAAAAACACTGATCATTAGTTTAAGTACATTGGTTTCAAGCTTCGCATTAGCCAATATTGATACGGTACAAGCTAACTTGGCAAAAAACAGTCCCAATTTAAAAATTGAAAATATTCAGACCACCGAGATGAAAGGCATCTATAGCGGTTCCATGCAGGGCCAAGTGGTTTATTTGAATGAAGATGCCAAGCATCTGATTGCTGGCCCGATGCTGCGAATTCAGGATCAGCATAATCTGACCCGTGATTTAATGTTGAAGCAAAATAGTATCGACTGGAAAAAATTACCGCTTCAGGATGCTGTGAAAAGTGTAAGAGGTACGGGTAAACGTCAGATTGCGATCTTTTCTGACCCAAATTGCCCGTATTGTAAAAAGCTTGAGCTAGAGCTGAAAAAACTGAATGACTTGACCATTTATACCTTTATTCTTCCTTTAAAACCCCAGTCGGTTGCTCCTTCCAAACAGGTGTATTGCGAGTCTAATCCAGCTCAGGCATGGGAAGATCTTATTGCTCAAGGGATTCAACCTAAATCGAAAAAAAGTTGTGCCAATCCGATTGAGCGGAATAAAAAACTGGCTCAGTCTATGGGTGTGAATGGGACACCTGCGATTATTTTTTCCAATGGCTTTAAGGTAATGGGCGCCTATCCGGCAGAGCAGATTGAGCAGATTTTTAAAGAATTCAATTTATAAAAATTAAATAAAGATATCAGTCGTTCAATATAAAAAAGCACCTCATTGGGTGCTTTTTTATTCAGGTCGTCGAATCAACCTCAGAAACATCTGAATGGTTTAGACTGTACGGCGTTTGGTGACCATATTATAAATAAACAGAATAATCACAGCACCAATCACGGAAGCAATCAGACCTGCTGCGGAATCTGCCGAATACAGACCGAGCATACGACCACCAAAAGTCGCCAATAAGGAGCCGGCAATACCCAATAAGGTGGTCATGATAAAACCTGCCTTATCATTACCCGGGTGAATGGCACGTGCAATCAGACCTGCTACAAAACCAATGACGATCGCCACAATAATTGTCCACATATGCATACTCCTTCTTATCATGTCTTTGTTTTCACATCTGTTTAATCATCTTGAAACAAAGTTAGGATCATAAAAAGTTGAATCCTGAAACGAGATGTTATTTTTTGTTCCCGGTTTTCTGTCTATTTTAGGCATAAAAAAAGTGGCCTATGCCACTTTTTTCAGCCTGATTTTAAAGACCGATTTCACCAATAAATGGCAGGTGACGGTACTTCTGGTCATAGTCCAGGCCATAACCCACGATAAATTTATCTTCAACCTCAAAACCCATAAATTCGACCTTCAAATCGATTTCACGACGCGATGGTTTACTTACCAAAGTACACAGTTGAATCGAATTGGGTTCACGGGTTTGCAGGATTTCGAGTACCTTGCTTAAGGTGTTGCCTGAGTCAATAATATCTTCAACCACCAACACATCTTTACCACGGATTTCACCGTCTAAATCTTTCAGGATTTTTACATCACGTGACGATACCGTGCCACCTCCATAACTGGACACAGTCATGAAATCCAGTTCATGCGGTTTTGAAATCACACGACATAAATCAGCCATAAAAATCACTGAACCACGTAATAAACCGATGAGCACAAGTTCTTTGTCACTATTGGCATAGTGTGCATTGATTTGAGCACCAAGCTCTTTGACTTTAGCTTGAATTTCTTCAGCGGAAATCATTACGCTCATTTGAACGGTCATGGGTAGATACCTAAAAAGTAAAAATAGCAAAATAAAAAAGGTGTTGACCTGCAACACCTGAATACGTCGCAATTTTAATACATCCCTAGCAGAGATGCACCTGTTTTGCTGGCTGTAAATGTAATCATTTTTTAGCCGCTGTTGAATCGCGTTTCAATAAAAAAACACAGCCCAGTGCAATTGCAGACAGGAGTAAGTATTGGCGATGGCGGGATTTTTTCGGTTTATTCACTGGCTGCTGCTTTGACATAGACGGCTGCTCCATAGACATAGGTGGCTGCAATATTACGGTCATCGCCAAGCATGGTCAGTGCAAAAAATGCATCTTCAATATTTTTAGCTCTGCTCTGGCGTAACTGCTGTAAGGCAGTGGCCTTAAGATCCAGCACCACAAAGTCGGCTTCTTTGCCAATATTAAAATTCCCTAGGCGATCATCCAGGCTTAGAGCTTTGGCACCGCCTAAAGTGGCATGATACAAGGCCTCAAAGGCAGAGAGTTTTTCGCCCTGCAACTGCTGCACCTTATAGGCTTCATTCAGGGTTTGCAGCTGATTAAATGATGTCCCTGCCCCAATGTCTGTACCTAAGCCGACTTTGACCCCTTTGTCCCAGGTCTTTTTCAGGGGAAATAAGCCACTGCCCAGGAACAGGTTTGAGGTCGGACAGAAGGCAATGGCGGAGTCGGTCTGATGCATACAATCCCATTCCTTATCTTCCAGATGCACACAATGTGCGAAGACGGACTTGCTCCCGGTTAAACCATAATGATGATACACATCCAGATAACCTTCACGTTCAGGAAAGAGTTCTTTTACCCAGGCAATTTCATTTTTATTTTCACTCAAATGGGTATGTACATACACGTCCGGATATTCACTTTTGAGCTGGCCGGCTTTTTGTAATTGTTCAGGTGTTGAGGTCGGTGCAAAGCGTGGGGTAATCGCATACAGGTTCCGCCCCTGTCCATGCCACTTTTCAATCAGCGCTTTAGAATCGGTATAAGCTGTTTCTGCTGTATCTGTTAGTGCTTCCGGAGCATGACGATCCATCAGGACTTTACCCGCAATCAGACGCATATTGCGTGTGGTTGCGGCATTAAATAAAGCATCTACGGATTCAGGATGAACGGTACAAAAGACCAGTGCAGTGGTGGTGCCGTTTTTAAGCAATTCCTGCACGAAAAATTCGGCAATTTTTTCGCTATAGGATGCATCTTGAAACTGGATTTCAGTGGGGAATGTATAGGTATTTAACCATTCCAGCAGTTGTTCACCATACGCCCCGATCATTTCTGTTTGCGGGAAATGAATATGGGTGTCGATAAAACCGGGAACAA
Organism: Acinetobacter lwoffii; assembly: GCA_963516025.1. Taxonomy (GTDB): domain Bacteria; phylum Pseudomonadota; class Gammaproteobacteria; order Pseudomonadales; family Moraxellaceae; genus Acinetobacter; species Acinetobacter lwoffii_R. The sequence continues at coordinate 17,697 of CAUPZU010000022.1, read as the reverse complement.
TCAGTTGATCTGGATAGTGCTGTAATTCAGCGTTGGTAGGAAGTCGTGACTGCCCTTCTTGCCATGGACCAAACCACTGGATTTTACCCTCTTGAATGATGACTAAGCCATCTTCTACATATCGCACTTGGTCGTGTATATCACGTGCTTGGGCAACTGTATTCTGAATGTCGAGGAAGCGACCACGGATCGCTGTCGTTGCAATTACAGAAGACATTTTAAACCTACGCTTTTAATTTTTTCGATTGATTGTAGCTGAAAAAATTGCCATGTTTGTATGAACATTCATATTTAAATAGTGATCCCGATTCTTCTATGACCTCATCCAATTATCATGATCAATTTCGACAGATCGTGCGTGCACAGCCGACCTTAATGCGCATCTTGCATCAGTTAGCACAATTACACTCTGATGCTTATGTTGCAGCGGGTGTGTTACGTCATGTGATCTGGGCGCATTTACATGGATGGGAATATGAAATAAATCATACTGAGGTCGATGTGATTTTCTATGATGAAAATGAGCAGGCTCGCGTTATAGAACAGCAACTTGCAGATCGGTTAAAAGACTATTTTCCAGATATCAGTTGGGATGTGACCAATCAAGCCTTTGTACATGAGTGGTATCGTACCGATCAAAATGAAAATATTGAGCCTTTAACTTCAATTAGTCATGCGCTGTCATTATGGCCAGAAACTGTCACGGCCTTGGCACTGCGCCTGAAAGATGATGAATTGGAGTTGATTGCTCCTTTCGGTTTAGCAGATTTATTTGAGTTAAAGCTGCGTTGGAATCCGAATTTAGTCAGTTATGCCGTGTTTGAACAACGCATGCTGAGCAAACAGTTTTTGCAAAAATGGCCCAAATTATCACTGATAGAACAATAAAAAAAAGCCTGCTGATGCAGGCTTTTTTGATGATTACTTTTTACAGGGTGGTTTCGTTATATTTCTTGCTATGACGAATCGACAAGATCGCGGTCACAGTCAGGACAATCACAATAAAGCTCAAAGAAATCCAGATCGGCATATGGAACACATCCAGCATCAGCATTTTAAAGCCGATAAAGACCAGAATGATCCCGAGACCATAAGGCAGATAATGCATTTTTGAGGCTGCGCCCGAGAGCAGGAAGAACATCGCGCGTAGGCCTAAAATCGCCATCAGGTTTGCGGTAAGGACAATAAAGGGATCGGTGGTGACGGCAAAAATAGCCGGAATAGAATCGACGGCAAAGATGACATCAGACGCTTCAACTAGGATCAGGACCAGGAACAACGGCGTTGCCCAGAGCAAACCATTTTGACGGACAAAGAATTTGTCGCCCTGAAGTTGCGGGGTAATACGCATATGTTTACGTAGCCATTTCAGAATCGCCATATCTTCAATATTGCTGTCTTCTTCATGCTGACCACGCAGGAATTTGAAGCCGGTATACACCAAGAACGCACCGAAAATATACAGAATCCAGGAGAATTCCTGTACGAACCAGGCGCCAATAAAAATAAAGATGGTTCTGAGTACAATCGCACCCAGTACGCCATATAACAGCAGCTTGCGTTGCAATGCGGGTGGAATGGCGAAGGCCGCGAAGATCATCAGCCAGACAAAGACGTTATCAATCGCTAGGGATTTTTCCAGCAGATAACCGGCAAAGTATTCCATAACCTTGGCATTAGCAATTGCCGTGCCTGCGGTCTGCTCCAGATACAGCCATAAGCCGCCACCAAATAAAGTCGCGACACTGACCCAGGCAATACTCCAGTATGCAGCAGTACGGACTTTAACTTCCTGACCATGCTGATGCTTAAAGCCGACAAAATCGATTATCAGCATGACTGCGACAATCGCGAAAAAGACGAGATACAGCCAGAGTGTACCAATGGTTTCCATGTGAATTCTCCACATCGGACAACTAGCCATAAAAAAACCTTGACCAGTTGCCAGATGAAAAACATCTATAACAACATGATCAAGGTCTTGCCTACATCTTACTGTTCCACTTTTTTATATAAAGTGTGACTTCAAGATGCTCAGATACCGACTTTTTGCAAAGTGTAATGACGATATTCTGACACGTTTAAAAATTGAAATTTCATTCTTAAACGCTTGGAGGAGGCTACTCCCCTTGTTCAAACTAAATTTTATTTGAGCGGTAGCTCAATGTGCAGCAAGCATGACAGATTTTTGCTAAGACTACAATTTCATTTACAAAAATCATGCTTCAAGGCGCTTTCTTACCTAAGAAATCCGGACGCTGAATCAGGTATAAGCTGATCAGAAAACCCAAGCTGGCCAAGATTGCTCCTACCCAGCCAATACTATGTAATCCGATATGTGCCGTTACCAGACCGCCGAGTAAGGCACCGCCACCAATCCCGACATTGTACAGACCTGAAAAAATTGCCATGGCGACATCGGTTGCATCAGAAGCCAGATTTAAGGTCTTGGCTTGTAGAGCCAGACTAAACCCAATAATGCTGATGCCCCAGATTAACGCCAAGCTATTAAGCTGAAATACACCCTGAGACAGTGGCAGCAATAACAGTAGCGAGATCCCTAGCCCGAGTGTAAATAGCGGAATGGTGAGTCGGGGAAAATGCGGTGCAAAGCGGCCAAATACGTAAGACCCGATCAGACCCGCAGCGCCATAAATTAGCAATAAGCTGGTGGTTTGCGCAGAGCTGAATTGTGCAAAATTCAGCGCAAAGGGTTCAATGTAACTATAGGCGGTAAATTGCGCACTAATCACAAGCACGGTAAGCGCAAAGACCAGCATCAGGCTGGGACGTTTTAGTAAGCTTTTTAAACTGCTGAGTGATCCAGAATTGACACTTGGTAATAAAGGCAAGGTTTTGGCCAGCAATACGCAGACCACGCTCGCCACAATCCCAATCAAGGCAAAACTATTGCGCCAGCCATAGGCCTCCCCGATCATCCGGCCAAAGGGAATTCCCAGGACCATCGCCATGGCGGTACCGGTAGCCAATAAGCCCAATGCCTGAAATTCTTTGCCCTTTGGCGCAACCCGCACAGCAAGCGATGCCGTAATTGACCAGAACAGTGCATGCGCTACGGCAATACCAATCCGGCTCAACACCAGGATGCTAAAGCTCCAGGCAAAATAGGACAGCACATGACTGAAAATAAACACTGCAAATAAAATCATCAGCAGAAAGCGCCGTTCAATATTTTTGGTCAGTAACATCATTGGCAAAGAAAGCAGCGCCACGACCCAGGCATAAATCGTCAGCATCCACCCGACCTGAGTGGGTGACATGGAAAAACTTGCGCCAATATCACTTAATAGCGCCACCGGGATAAATTCGGTGGTATTGAAAATAAAGGCAGCAGAGGCTAAAGCAATCACACAAACCCATTGACGCGTCACCGAAGAGGTGGAAGAAGAGCTGGACATACATATCTGATAAAAAGAACCGGCTCGCAGTTTAAACCTGTTGAGCAGAATGCGGTATTGGTCAGAAGGACAGATTCACAATCCTTTAAAAGAAATCTAACAATAGAGCAGGGAAAAATATGTCAGTCTGGCTTAAAAACAAGGAGAGGATCGGCATGTTGATCGAGCATCAGCAACAGGATACTGGAGGTTTATGGTTTGTAGAGCCAAATGAAAAACGTCTGGCAGAAATGAGTTATTCAAGAGTAAATGAAGATCAATTAGTGATTGAACACACCTGGGTCGATGACAGCCTACGCGGACAGCACGTCGGGTATTATCTGGTCGAGGCCGCTGTGAATTTTGCCCGTGAACACGGCATCAGGATTATTCCAAAATGCCCTTTTGCCAAATCCGTGTTCGAGCGAGAGCCTCGCTTTAATGATGTTTTATAATTTTAAAATGACAACAAAGGTTTAGATTCGTATGGAAATTAAATATCAAGATTCAAAACGTGGTGGTGTATTTTTTATGGAAGCTCAAGGACGCCGCCTGGCGGAGATCACTTATCAATGGCGGGGCGATGCCGTCATCATTGCTGATCATACCTGGGTCGATGATTCCCTGCGTGGCCACGGTATTGCCCGAAAAATGCTGGATGTACTGGTCGATTTTGCCCGTGAAAAAAGTTTAACCATCATCCCGCAATGTTCTTATGTGGATGTCATGTTTAAACGTGACCGAAGTCTGGCAGATGTCGCAGCAACTGCTATTTAACTACCCAAGGGGATTTCCCGAAAGATAAATGCAGTTTTTCTTTCAAGGCAGGAATCAATATAACCTGTAACAGGGTATATAAACCGAAACCTGCCATCACCCCGGTCATTCCCCAGAAAATTTCTTCAAACTGTTGCAGCATTACTAAAATTGCCATGATCAGCAGATAACTGGCATGAAAATAAATTCGATGCCCAACAAATTTCAAGATCGTCCAGCTAATAAAAATTGAACTGATCAGCAGATTGGTTTGAGCGCTGAATTGCCAATTATTTAAAGTGATCATCAGGACAAAACACACACATAACAAGGCGAGGGTTAAAATCAGATCTTTTAACATCAAGTGATCCTCATGTTCATGGTAGGTGTATGAAAATATTCGTTTAATAATTTAGGCACTATTGTTAAAAGTTTAATCCAGAAATGCAAACTGAAAACCGTGTAAGCAAAAACGGATATTTGCTTAAAAAATAGTCGACTTAATTTAAAATTATTGATTAAATTGTGTTTTTAATTCTTCCCTCTAGTGAGATGGCATGATGCTACAGCTTTGCTATGCCAGTGAACGCATAGAATCTGAACAAGAGTTGTTACAAGATTTGAGCGATATTTTAGCCACTGCCCGGAAGTTCAATCTTCAGCATCAGATTCATGGGGTGTTGTATTATTCCCATGGCAAATTTTTCCAGTGCCTTGAAGGTCAGGCTGAAGTAGTGGAAAGTTTATTTCAGAGCATTTGTCAGGATCTCCGCCATCACAATGTCTTACGTTTTGCAGATGCAATGGTAGAGCAGTCCCATTTCTCGGAATGGTCAATGAAATATGTGCATAAACACAGTGAAATTTCTTCTTTATTTTCACGTTTAGGTTTGAAGCAATTTGATCCGCATGCCTTACAGCAGTCAGGAATTGCCGAATTCCTCAAAGTACTGTATCGCCTGGAAGAAAATCAGGCCAGTCTGGCATCGCCAAAAGGTTATAAGCAGCGTGGTTATGTCCCCTATTTTTGATCTGATGGATCAAAGCTGAAAATAAAAAAGTCCGCATGGCGGACTTTTTTGTCTGATGTGGATTAGGTCATGTCAGTCATGACTTTTAAGGCCTTTTCCTCAGAGGCATGTTTAAAGACATCATAGGCTTTTTCAAAATCGGAAAATTTAAAATGATGGGTCGCCAGTTTTTCTAGGGGCAATTTGCCGGAACAGCAGGTTTTCAGCAACATCCCTGTAGTATTGGCATTCACCAGGCCGGTGGTGATGGTCAGGTTTTTAATCCAGAGTTTGTTCAGTTCAAAACTCACCGGTTTACCATGTACGCCGACGTTGGCAATATGCCCGCCCTCCTTCACGACATGCTGGCAAATATTCCAGGTAGGCTCCACCCCCACTGCTTCAATGGCACAGTCGACCCCGCGTCCATCGGTAATCTCTAGAATCTTTTGAATGGCATCTTCTTTGGCAGAGTTGATGATATGCGTCGCGCCGACAGTCTTGGCAAATTCCAGCCGATTATCATCCATATCCACCATAATAATATTGGCGGGTGAATAAAACTGTGCGGTGAGCAGACAACTCATGCCGATTGGCCCTGCCCCGACAATCGCGACATTGTCGCCTGGTTTGACATCGCCATATTGCACCCCAATTTCATGTGAAGTTGGCAGAATATCTGAGAGGAACACGGCCACATCTTGATTCAGACCTTCAGGTAAATGATAGAGTGAGGTATCGGCAAAGGGCGTGCGTACATATTCGGCATGGGTACCATCAATCATATAACCCATAATCCAGCCGCCTTCATTGCGACAATGGGCATAGAGCTGTTTCTGGCAGTTTTCACAGGTCCCGCAGCGGCTGACACAGGAAATAATCACCCGGTCGCCCTTTTTAAAGTTTTGCACGGCGGAACCAACTTCTTCCACAATGCCAATACCTTCGTGACCTAAAATACGTCCCTTAAAGCTGCCCTCTTTACGCGTAGCCTCCTGCTCAATTTCCGGGTTTTTACCTTTCCAGATACCCAAGTCGGTACCGCAGATGGTAACTTTTTCCAGTTTAATGATGGCATCGCTGGGATGCAAAATGGTGGGAACTGGGCGGTCTTCAAAGCGGATATCATTTGCGCCGTAATAGACCATCGCTTTCATCGTTGTCATGACACATCTCCTAATGGAATGAGGAATGAGAATGACCTGACTCAGCGAGAATAATGAACGCCTCGATTACTTTTATATAGTGACAGCGATGGGCTGATTTATGATCTGGCTTTCAGGCCTATAGATACCTGTGTTCTTCTCGATTGTGCCTTGAGTGATATGGCGCTGCAATGAGTCTTGTGTACAGATTGCAACAAAAGATCATCCGAGATAGTTCAGAGATAAATCTGCTCTTTGGGTCAATATTTAAATCATAGGATTGCAGGATCAGAACAACGGTTCACTTTTTCTCAATCAACGTTTTAATATGCTAAAAAAAGCCCGCTAGGCGGGCTTCTTCACTTCACTTAAATCTTTTTTATGCTTGTAAAACAGTAATCAGCTTCTGATGCAAACCACCAAAACCACCATTCGACATAATTACTACGGCATCGCCCTCGCCTGCCTCTGCTACCACGGTCTGAATGATGTCATCCAGTGTGCGTGCAACTTTGGCCTTGTTTGGCGCAGCCTCAATGACCGGTTGCAGATCCCAGTCCAGTCCTTCCGGTTGATACCAGATCACTTCATCGGCCAGACGTGCTGAATGAGCCAAGCCATCTTTATGACTGCCCATGCGCATGGTATTGGAACGTGGTTCAATAATTGCCCAGAGTTTGCGTTCCCCTAGACGTTTGCGCGCACCTTCTAAGGTCGTATCAATCGCCGTCGGATGATGGGCGAAATCATCATAAACCTCGATACCACGGACTGTGCCTAACAGTTCCATACGGCGTTTCACCCCACCAAAATTCGATAGTGCTTCACAGGCAGTTTCAATCGATACGCCGACATGTTCAGCGGCAGCAATCGTGGCCAAGGCATTGGCCACCGAATGCTGTCCAGTCATATTCCATTGTACTTCGCCTTTGACCACGCCCTGTTGCAGCACTTTGAAATGTGAACCATCTGCTGACAATTGTTCTGCATACAGCTCAGCTTTTTCATTGGCATCCAGACTGGTGCGCACTACAGGTGTCCAGCAGCCCTGCTCCAGCACTTCATCAATATTGCTTTCAGTAATCGGCGCGATAATCCGGCCTTCACTTGGAATGGTACGAACTAGATGATGGAACTGCTTTTGAATTGCGGCTAGATCATCGAAGATATCGGCATGGTCAAATTCCAGGTTATTTAAAATTGCGGTTTTTGGATGGTAATGCACGAACTTGGAACGCTTGTCGAAGAAAGCAGAATCGTATTCATCGGCTTCGACACAGAAATATTTCCCACCACCGAGACGCGCACTTTCCGAAAAGCCCAATGGCACACCGCCAATCAGAAAACCTGGCTCCAGACCGGCTTGATCCAGTACCCAAGCCAGCATCGTGGTGGTCGTTGTTTTACCATGTGTTCCGGCGACACCCAGCACGTGTTTACCTTGCAGAACATGATCAGCCAGGAACTGCGGACCTGAAATATAAGGCAGACCTGCATTCAGCATATATTCGACTGCATCAATACCACGCTTCATGGCATTGCCGACGATCACCAGATCCGGATGAGGCTGTAAATGACTGCGGTCATAACCCTGCATTAAAGTGATGCCCGCATTTTCAAGTTGGGTCGACATGGGTGGATACACATTCAGGTCTGAACCTGTTACCTGGTGGCCCAGATCGCGTGCAAGTAGCGCTAACGAGCCCATAAAGGTGCCACAAATACCCAAAATATGCAGATGCATCTACTTTACTCCGTTCCTGTCTGACCCATCACTTTATATTGGTGCTGTTGTCATGATTTATTCAATTTGCAAGCAACGATAGCAAGGCTTTAGCTGAAAAGATAGTGAAAATTCTGGCCTTGTTGTGGGATTTTTTAAATCCTGTTTCACGGATAAATTCAAAGAAAATTTCAAAGCGATGCAATATCTTTTCGCCAAATAAACCGTAAAATAAGTTCGACTTTTTTGCAGAGTGCATGCAAATGCTGCCGGCTTTATTTCTTCTGGTAATTGCCAACTGTTTTATGACCCTGGCTTGGTATGGGCATTTAAAATTTTTGCCGCATGATGCACCGCTCTGGCAAGCGATTTTGTTCAGCTGGGCCATTGCCCTGTTTGAATATAGTCTGATGATTCCAGCGACCAAATTACTGGCGCAGCAAGGCCTGGCAGTCGGTCAAATGAAAATCACCCAGGAAGTCGTGACCTTACTAGTCTTTGTTCCTTTTATGATTTTTATGTTTAAACAGCCCTTTAAACTGGATTATCTCTGGGCTGCTTTATGTCTGTGTGGATGTGTCTATTTTGTCTTCCGTACCCCTTAACTTGATCTAATGGCTCAGCTGAATCAGGGGGAAATGGCTTCTAAATTCAGAAAGTAATTTCTGCCGATCCGGTTCAAATTCCAGTTTATTCAGGCAGCGTTGGATTAATTCAATCGCCATTATTTCTGCAGCCTGTTTTAGTTCAGGTTCGGGTACATTATGTTGAATCATCGCTAAACATTTCAATATTCTCTGATTGAGTTCAATACAACCCACACAATCTCGGGCCATTGGTGCAAAACTACTGTAAATCAAATCCCCGAGATCAAAGATATCCACACTGATATGCGGACAATCCCGCTCCGGTAAATCTTCAGCGGCCTTGCTGTCAATCAGGATTCGGGTTAAGGCATCAACGGCATTAATCGCTGATCCAACATCGTTCACTGCGGGAGACATCGCTTTCTGCCCCACTTCGCTCATCACCACCACACCAAAACGCGGGTCCTGTAAAAAGCTGCGATTGGTTTCAATGATTACATGATTCAAAATGGAGTTTCGGATCTCCTGCTGCTGTTCCGGGCTGAAAGCGCGGTCGCTATATACCTCTGCCAGTGCCGTCATCGGATCCAGAAATTTTCCGGGTAGCTGGGGAAGATGGATATGCAGCTGTTGGCTGACGGCCAGTTGCTCCAGTCCTTCACTATTAAAATTGGTGAAATAGCCGGTCTGGGTACTAAAAACATGAAAGGCAGCTGCTTGCTCTGGACGTTGTCCGGTGGCACCAAAATTCGGCTGATGTCGAAACTCCGCCAAGGCCGTAGAAGCAGCGACTTCAATTTTGTGAATGGTGGTGGTGAGGTTGCCCAGTTGCGACAGGGTGTGTACCCAGCGAATCAGGATATAAATCAGGTACATCAATACCAAAATGGTACTGATAAACAGTACAAATCTACCTGCAGGACCATAATAGCCAAGCCCGAGCGCAATCTTGGCAATTACAGCATAAATAAAAGCCGAGATAAAACTGCTGATAGCAAGGCGGGTATTGTCATCACTCATCATCAGCTGATAGGCACGTGGTGTCCCGCTGGATGAGGCAGACGCAAAGGCTGCGACCATAATCGACAGGGAAAAAGTGGTGACTGCCAGCATGCTGGAAGCAATAATATCTAGCAGGCTGCTCAGAGTTTCAGTACTGATATTGGGAACAGTGCTGGTCGGGATAAAATAGCGACTGGCGATTGCAAATAGCGAGAAAAAGGTCGCAAAGACGGCGCCAAGAGCTGGCATCAACCATAAGTTTTCTGAGGGGTTCTGTAGCCAGATTTTTAGTTTGTACCACATAAAAATGCCCTGCCAATGTATAGGTTTTAGTATTAAGTTATTCATTGCAAAAAAGTTTTATATTGATAGTTATACTTTTTTTTAATGTGATGTATGTCCTATTTTTGTATTTTTAGCCGCAAAATTATTGTTTTATTTTTGACCATTTTCTCAACAGATAATTTTAATTCTTGAGCTGAACTTTAGACCAAATCAATTTCAGTCTATAATAGGCAACTCCTATTCAAGCTTGGCTCTCTCGTCGAGATTTATTTTTTCTCACTTTAATCTCTGGAAAATTTGCAATGAATGCGGCTGCTGCACAAGATACTCCTCTCGTAGGTATTATCATGGGTTCTCAATCAGATTGGGCAACTCTCGAACACACTGCCAATATGCTCAAGCAGCTTGGTGTCCCATTTGAAGCCGAAGTTGTTTCTGCACATCGTACTCCAGACCGCCTGTTTGAATATGCCGAGCAAGCGCGTGATCGTGGTATTCAGGTGATTATTGCCGGTGCAGGTGGCGCAGCGCATTTACCGGGTATGTGTGCAGCGAAAACTGATCTTCCAGTTTTGGGTGTACCGGTGAAATCTTCGATTTTAAACGGTGTTGATTCATTGCTGTCTATTGTGCAAATGCCAGCTGGGATTGCGGTTGGTACCTTGGCGATTGGTCCTGCGGGTGCCACCAATGCTGCCATTATGGCCGCGCAAATTCTGGGTTTGACCCGTCCAGAAATCGCAAAAAATGTTGCAGATTTCCGTGCAGCGCAAACAGATAAAGTAGCAAGCAACAATATTCCAGGCCAGGTTTAAGTCGAGACACAGATTATGGATAAAACCATCGGTATTTTTGGTGGCGGTCAGCTGGGTCGTATGATGGCGCAAGCGGCACTTCCATTAAATATTCAATGTACATTTTTTGAAGCCAGCACAGACTGCCCTTCTGCTGCTTTGGGTCCGGTGATTTCGAGCCAAGCTGAAAATGGTCTGCAAGACTTTATTAACAGTGCAGATGTATTTAGCCTGGAATTTGAAAACACGCCCCTTGCAGATGTCGATGTACTGACACAAAGCAAGCAATTGCATCCATCACGTCAGGCTTTAGCGATTGCCCAGCATCGTTTGTCTGAAAAAGCCTTGTTTGATGAACTGGCAATTCCGGTTGCACCTTACAAAGCGGTCACTTCACTGGAAAGCTTAGAGGCTGCTGTAGCTGAACTGGGCTTGCCGATCGTACTGAAAACCTCGCGTGGCGGTTATGATGGTAAAGGCCAATTCGTTTTACGTTCGACCGATCAGATGGATCAGGCCTGGGCAGAATTGGGCCCTGCGGGTGAACTGATTGCTGAAAGTTTCGTGACTTTCTCGCGTGAAGTTTCAATCATTGCAGTACGCGGCCAAGATGGTGATGTAAAAACCTGGCCATTGGCTGAAAATCATCATCATAACGGCATTCTGTCGCACTCGATTGTGCCAGCACCGGACAGTACTGACTTGCAGCCGGTAGCACAAGAATACATCACTCGCCTGCTGAATCATCTGAACTATGTCGGTGTGCTGACCCTTGAGCTGTTTGTGACAGACAATGGCCTATATGCCAACGAGATGGCACCACGTGTGCATAACTCGGGTCACTGGTCGATTGAAGGTGCAGTATGTTCGCAGTTTGAAAACCATGTGCGTGCCGTGGCAGGTTTACCTTTAGGTTCAACTGAAGTGATCCGCCCAACTGTCTTGGTGAACATCATTGGTCAGCATCCGAAATCTGCAGATGTACTTGCTCTGGAAGGTGCACATTTGCATCTTTACAATAAGTCAGAGCGCGAAGGCCGCAAGATTGGTCACATTACCCTGATGCCAAATGACAGCGCGCAATTGTCTGTACTTTGCCGCCAACTGGCGAAAATTTTACCAAATCCATTGGCATTGAGCGAAGATATGACCATCTAGGCTTTAACTTGCTGATAAAAAAAGCGATCACTTCGGTGATCGCTTTTTTATTTGTCTGCTTTCAGGCATGATTGCGCCTCTTCAAAAATACCTGCCATTGGTCGGATCAGTTTTTAAATCAATTGCTTATAAACTGATCAATTGAGTATAAATATAACAATCCAATAAAACCTTTTTTACAACTGAATTTTGCCATATTCACTTGTAGATAAGCTTGAAATCAAAGTTTGAATTTAAAACTGGAAAGCAGTTTTGAATTTAAATTCATAAAAATAAATTCAAATTTAAATCGCACTTTGAATTTAAACTTGCGCTTTTAAATTCAAAAAAAAATGAATTCAAAATTAAAACTGGATAAATGAATTCAAAGTTTTTGAATTTAAAAATATTAGCCCATTATTCAAATGAATTTAAAACAAAAATGAGTGTAATTAGAGCATGTTGATGATCGTGACTCGCTTTTCCTGAAACAAGTTATCCCCAGTAATTTTTTAAATTCAAAAATAATTCCAAATGTTTTGAATTTAAATTTAAAAATCCTGTTGATTTGAATTTAAAACAAGCTTGTGGATAACTCGTGTTTAAATTTAAAGATTACAAAATGAATTTAAAAGTGTAGGAATTATGAATTTAAATTTACGCATTGGCGCTTTAATTTTCATCATGAGCTGCTAAGGTAGAAGCATAATTCAAAATCTAAATATTTAAGGGTCTTATGCAACGGCTTGCACTTTTTATTGGTTTTGTGGTCTTGGCTGCTTCACAGGCACAGGCTGAACTTATTATTAATGGTCAACGTGTCACGCCGACTGATTTGACCTCTAGTTCAAATATCCCGAATTATGCCTCCCAAAATAATTTTCAAAACTGTCTCGCTAATTTGCGCAGTCAAGCTGTTGCTAGAGGTGTAAGCGGCAGTACCTATGATCGTTATACCCAGAACTTAAACCCGGATTATTCAGTGATTGAACGCCTGAATTACCAGCCTGAATTTTCTACCCCAATTTGGGATTATCTGTCTGGTTTGGTGGATGAAGAACGGGTTCAGCTCGGCCGGCAAAAATTACAGCAACATCGTGAGGTGCTCAATCGTGTTGCTGCCACTTATGGTATACCTGCAGAAACGGTAGTTGCGGTATGGGGTGTCGAAAGTAATTTTGGTGATATTTCGGGGAAATATCCTTTATTACAGGCTTTAGGAACTTTGAGCTGTGAAGGTCGTCGCCAGAGTTATTTCCGTGGTGAGTTTTTTACCACTATGAAACTCTTACAGCGTGGCGATGTGCGTGAAGAACAATTAAAGGGTTCCTGGGCAGGCGCATTTGGTCATACCCAGTTTATGCCATCGACTTATGATGAGCTTGCAGTTGATTTTGATGGTGATGGCCGACGTGATCTAGTTTCGAGCATTCCGGATGCACTCGCATCAACTGCCAACTTTTTAAGCAAGCGTGGCTGGCAGAGCGGACAGCCTTGGGGTTTTGAAGTCAAGATCCCTCAAGGCATGTCGGTTTCCGGTGAAGGCCGAAGAAATAAAAAATCCTTGAGTAGTTGGAACAATCAAGGGGTGGTACGTGCCGATGGTTCGGCATTAATTCAAGGAAATTTATCACAATCCTCTCAAGCAGGATTACTTGCACCTGCAGGCCCGAGTGGCCCAGTATTTTTGGTATTTAAAAATTTTGATGCCATTTATAGCTATAACGCGGCAGAAAGTTATGCCTTGGCGATTGCACATTTATCCGATCGCCTGCAAGGTAAAGGTTCATTTATGGCCACATGGCCTACTGATGATCCGGGAACTTCGCGTGCAGAACGTCGTGAGATCCAGCAATTTCTGTTAAACCGTGGCTATGATATTGGTGCGGTGGATGGTCTGATTGGAGATAAAACCCGTCAAGCGATTCGTCAGGAACAGCAGCGTTTGGGCTTGAGTCCAACAGGTCGTGCTGGTCAGCAGATTCTGCGGGCCTTTAGAAATGAAAATGCCAAACGCATGATGCAATAAATTCTTGAGCATAAAATTTAAAATCAAAAAAGGTCTGCATTTATGCAGACCTTTTTTGATGACTGTTTTTGAGTAGCTATATAGTCATGCAAGCTAATAGTAATTCGCTGAATTTAAACAGCAGTAATGGTACCGAGGATGCGATATCCAGCAGCACCAGTGACTGCTGGCAGGTTACCATTCAGCTGATTCATAAAACGCATGGCCAGCCAGGCAAAGGCCGTGGCTTCAACCCAAGTCGGGCTTAAACCAAGATCGGCCGTAGTTTGTACGCTCCATTCATGCTTGCGTAGGCGCCAGCGCAGTTGCTCGAGTAAATGTGAGTTATAGGCACCGCCCCCGCAAACAAAAACCTGTCCGGTATCCATGCCAGAGCGGTAAATTGCTTTTTTAATGGCTCGGGTGGTGAGCTTTAATAAAGTCGCCTGTACATTTTCCGGAGTATCTTCCAGTTCATCGTATTGCAGGTCATTGCGCCAGTCAGCAATCTGTTCATCCAGCCATTCCAGGTTGAAATCTTCACGACCGGTACTTTTTGGAGGTTCTTTGGAGAAGAATTCGTGTGACTGAAAGCGATCGAGTAAACTGCGAATCGGGGTGCCATAGGCTGCCCAGTTACCATTTTCATCAAAAGGCTGACCGGTATAACGGGCACACCAGGCATCCATCAAGATATTGGCTGGTCCAGTATCAAAACCATAAACTTCTTCAGGCTTGCCGGCAGGCAGCAGGCTGACATTCGCTATACCGCCCAGATTTAAAATTACCCGGTGAATACTGTCATGCTGGAAAATATCCTGATGAAATGCCGGAACTAAAGGTGCTCCCTGACCACCTGCCGCCAGATCACGACGCCGGAAATCTGAAATCACCGGAATCTGGGTAATTTCAGTAATGATGTTCGGGTCACCAATTTGCAGGGTAAAACCATGTTCAGGACGATGCCGGATAGTCTGGCCATGCGAGCCAATCGCCTTGATTCTGGATTTATCCAGGTTATTTTTTTCAATCAGCGCATTAATACCATGACCAATCATTTGTGCCAGTGCAACATCAGCCTTGCCCATGCGGTCAATTTCATTGTCATCTGGCAAGGTCAGTGCCATCAGCTCGTCCCGAAGGTCTGGATCAAATGCCAAAGTGAGTGTGGCATGAAGCTGGAGTGGATCAAAAGAAGCAGCAACAATATCGACACCATCCATGCTTGTGCCGGTCATTACCCCAATATAGATCGCTGTCATGGTTATTCTTAAGCCTGCAATATGCTGAAAAAGTGTTAGTATATCGCACAAATTGAGTAACTGATGTATTGGATTTTGTGATGTCAAATTTCCTGCCGGCTGAAGAACAACTTGCCCTCATTCAACGAGGCACCCACGAAATTATTTCTGAAGAAGACCTTCTCAAGAAATTAAAATTGAATCGTCCATTAAAAATTAAAGCGGGTTTTGACCCGACTGCACCTGATTTGCACTTGGGCCACACGGTTCTCATTAATAAGTTAAAAGTATTCCAAGACTTGGGTCATGAAGTGTTGTTTCTGATCGGTGATTACACGGCGATGATCGGTGACCCAACCGGAAAAAGTGCTACACGTCCGCCATTGTCACGTGAACAGGTTTTAGAGAACGCTAAAACATATCAAGAACAAGTATTTAAAATTCTTGATCCAAACAAAACCAAAGTGGTGTTTAACTCGGAGTGGTTTGCACAAAAAACTGCGGCTGATTTAATTCAATTGGCATCACAGCAAACGGTTGCACGTATGCTTGAGCGTGATGACTTCACCAAGCGTTATAACAATCAACAACCGATCGCGATTCATGAATTTTTGTACCCATTGGTACAAGGCTATGACTCTGTTGCGTTGGAAGCAGATGTTGAATTGGGTGGTACAGACCAAACCTTTAACTTGTTGATGGGTCGTACCTTACAAGGTCGCTATAACCAAGAAGCTCAAGTCTGTATCACAGTGCCAATCCTTGAAGGTTTAGATGGCGTCAACAAGATGTCTAAATCTTTAGGTAACTATATTGGTGTATTTGATGCACCGGGCGCGATGTACCAGAAAGTGCTCTCAATGCCGGATGCATTGATTGAGCGTTATTTTGATCTGCTGAGCTTCAAAACCATTGAAGAAATTCAGCAACTATTAAAAGAAGTGGCAGAAGGCCGTAACCCGCAAGAAGTCAAAAAGATTCTTGCACTGGAGCTGGTTGAGCGTTTCCATGGTGCAGAGGCGGCTGCCAATGCGCATAAAGGCGCGGGCAATATCATTACTGAAGGTGAATTACCCGAAGGTACGCCAGAAGTAACTATTTCACGTGGCGAGTTTGGTGGGGAAATCTTTATTACCTCGATTTTACGTGAAGCCGGCTTAACCAAAAATGCAGCCCAGGCTAAGGATGCATTAGGCCGTGGTGCAGTGAAAGTGGATTGGCAGACTGTAGATACGACCTATTCTGTGAAAGAGAACGTAACTTTGATTGTTCAGGCCAGTAAAAAAGCAATCGCTAAAGTCACTTTTGTTGACTAAAAAACGGATAAGTTATTGAAATAAAAGCAGGCTTCGGTCTGCTTTTTTTGTTGGTGTTCTATATTTAAAAATCAAATAAGTAAAGTCAAAAAAAACCCTATGAAAACAAGAGTTAATTTTTCCCAAATCACTTGCTTTTCATCTCTATTATGTATAGGATTTATTCATCTAGAGAATTCGTTTAGAGCATCTAGAGGGTAGTAAAAATAATAGTACTCCACAACTGAGAAGTCTCTTTTCCAAGAGGCTCTTTTTAAAAGCTTTAAAGCGAATAACTATAATAATGACATAATGGATCGGGTAAAGATTCAATTGTAAGGAGGAGATTTTGGGAGAGATCTCTTCCTTTTTTATTTATTCTGATTGCGTAATCAAGATATAAATCTGCATGCCTACTCTTGTCGTTGAGCAACTAAACTTAAAATTAACTAGCAAATTGGGCTTAGGTGAATGACCTCTAAGAATGAGTTCATTTCAATTGACTGTGAAAAAAGAGAAAAACATAAAAAATTAAAGCAGAGGTGATTGAATGTATCGCTTTCCAACAGAAAATATTTTTGATGAACAAATCGATTGCATATTACGGTTCTTATTTGAATACCAGCCAGTCGAACAAAAACAGCAACTCTATGGATCTGTCTATACTTTATTTATGCAGCTTGATCTGGCCGCGCATTACTTTCTATTTTCCCTGATTGAAGAGCAGTTACCGCGACGCGCGAAATTATTCTTTATTGCCGAGGATTATCAGGGTAAGAAAGACATGATTGTAGAGGTCATGCAACATTGGCGTGGACAGCAACAGCAGGAAAAAGTCGCTTAATGCAAAATAACAGACTTTATCTTCTATATATAAGTGATCTACGCATGGTTTTGGGATTCGAAAACTAAAAATGAATACTTCTTTTATATAGCAGCCCAAGAATAGGCTTTTATAAAAGCTTTTTACGTAAAAAATAACTCACAAATTAAGGAGTCTAGGATTTAGATCGGCTTACTGAGCGAGATAGATTAATTTTGGTTTTCTTTTGACGTGCTAATTTAAATAAAAGACAAGATTTCAATGTTAAAAGGCTAAAAATACTATTTTAACGATTATTGTGATAGCTTTTAGGTCTAAATGAATTTTCAGTTATAAAAATAAAATGACGTGTTTAGTGCATTTATTAAATAAAAACGCTTAAAAATTAGATAAAAAAGCGATTTTTTAGCAATTTTTGTAGAAAAAAAAGACATACGTGAAAAATATAGTGAATTGGGGGTTGCAATGATTCTGAAATCCTCTAGAATGCACC